>JACQVM010000217.1 GCA_016209785.1 Candidatus Melainabacteria bacterium
ATATTATCTCAAAGCAGTCGACTCTGGTACCAGGTTCAAAGTATTAGCTGGACGATTTGATGATAATCATTGGCAGTAGGTGCTTGTAGTGTGTTTAAAACATTCCGCCGTGCAAGGTATGTCCTACATCCGCCTGACCACCATAAAGTTTGTGAGCGTATGGGCGGGCGTTAGGATTGCGGGCGTGTTGTTGGTGTATTGAGTCTGGCTCATACTCTCTGGCGTATATGGTCATGCCCCAGTCTTGATGACGGGGCCCTGGCTCTGGAGCCATAGTTGTCCACCGTCGAGGTCTTGCATAAAGGTTGTGGTCTACCGGACTAGATTGCCAGCGTGATCTTGGTTGGGCCCATGGTTGTCTTTGTTGCTGGCGGGTTGCCGGTCGCCAGTTGGGATTTGAGTCCCAGTTGCCTGCATCAGGCTCATAAGGATATGGATACCATTGTCCAGGAGCCTGATGCAATGGTTGATCAGCGCGTGGGGGGACCCATGGGCTACGCGAGTCTCTAGATGGAGGCAGACCATGGCGGTTTATGGGCTGGTCGTGCGGAAATGGGCTTAAGAAGGGACCATCCATGGGTGGCCTTCTTACTGGGGGTCCAAAGTTACCAGAATCAGTCTGGCGTGGGTTATACCAAGGCGGGTAAGGCGGAGTCTCAACCACTGGCGGTCGATAATATGGTGGACGGACTGTTCTTCTATCTGGGAATAAAGGGTCTCTTATTGGTGGGTGCAGATCATAAGGAACGTGTTTTGGATCTGACCAATAAGGGGGTGTAAAAATTGGCCCCCGCCAGGGTTGCCTGGGCTCTTCCGAGTAACATCCTGGAGGACAGCAGGAAGGGCGTGGTCTCAGAGGTGGTTGCCGATGGTGGTATCTAGGAGGTAGGCAATCATCATTGCTTTGTCTTACATGGACTTTTCCAAAGGCTATGAAATTGACATTGTGTTCTTCTGGTGCGTCAAAAGCAGATTGTCTTTGTTGAAGCTTCTGAAATGCCTCAGGGATGTCTTGGGGATTGCTAATGTAAGTTCCGTGAACACTGTTGTTCTCGCGGTGAAGATCAACGTAGTTCCACTCGGTTGGCTGGTAAGCTATCTGCTGTGGTGTTACTGAAGCGTCATCAGAAACCCAACCACTGTCGGTTGTGTATCCGCCTTTGTTGCTGTTGTTAGGCTCTTGCCAGTCCAAGGTCTGTGTGTCCTCTGTGGTGGAAAGACATACTACGCTCATATAACTAGAGAAGCAATTGTTAGGTGGGATTTCTCCCACTGTCGAGCGGTTTTCCGTACAATATTTGAGCTTAAAGTGCAGTCAATGTTTCTTTGACGTTGCTAGCTTATATGCCCACAGGGCAAACCTTGCACGGGTGACTGGGCTGGCATCATCATAAGGCAGGGCTGTTTGCACAAGTCGATGTCGGGACAATAAGGCAAGCTCATTGCCGGTGAGCTCTTCTTCTGGGTGAAACAGCCCATCTGGTCGAAGCGAAAACAAGTGTTTCTGCAAGCATGCTGCAATGTCAGTGCCATAAGGTATGACTTCATCTGGGTGCAATTTACTTAAGATTGTTTTGTTTGGCTTTGGTAAGTGAAGTAAGTTAGCCAGTACTTGAGCTGCTTCACCGCGTGTTATCACATAATCGGGACTGAAGTGCAGATGTGAGGAATCACCGAATATGATGCCAGTGGCAGAAAGAAATTGAATGGCAGCAAAGGCAGGATGATTAGTCGGGACATCATCGTACCAGTAGACAGGAACCCCCTTTTCTACAAGCTTGTATTGGAGCTCTCTTGTATAACGCTTGTTGTGCAATATCTTGGCTGAGTTTACTTTGTGTGTTAAAGCTTGTGCTGCCAAAGTACCTGCTGCTTCGCCAATGGCCCACTCTATGGGGTGCAGGCGATAAGAGCCATTGGTGATGTGGGTGGTGCCAATGTTTTTAGCTGAGGCCAACAGATTGTAAGGGTACTGGGGAATAAGTGTCCCTGCTGGAATCTGGAAAGGCTTTGTTGCTTGTGCTGCTCCTGGTATCTCCTCCCGTCCGTGAATATCAATTGGATACAGTCCAATGCCAACAGAGTCTGCATATAGACGTGCTCGTGCTCCTGGATTGCTGGCTGCTGCTATGTCTTGCTCAATAATTGTCTTCATGGCCTTAATTCTTCTTGACTCTCTGATGTAAGGGTATTTGCTCAATCCATCGGTTGTGCCAAGAATATCTGTACGTAAACACAATTCTCCATAGCCTTGACCCCCCTCATCACGGGGAGCCTCAGTTTGAAGCCAGTAAAGAAAGCCAAGGCTTAAACTCTTTGCCAAAGCTAGTCGCTGGCAGGCTATAGCTGGTGGTTGGTCAATAATGTTCATGTCACGCAAGTCATTGCTGTTCCAGTTAATCATGGACAAGTCAAACTCAAAAGGAGAACCTGGTAATTGTGCTTTATGGATAAGACGCCGATATTCCCAAAAAGGATTTAGTTGCACCATCTGACCATTACTTATGACCAGCTCGGTGGATTTGAACATTTTATAGCCGGCAAACGAGAATTTGCTTTGATTGCAAAAGTCTTCATAATGCTGGGGTTTTGTAATGGTGTTGTTTTCAGCCCGACGAAGGTCAACAACAAATGGATAGACAAAGTCTTGCACGTTTTGCTTGTCGGCAACTGAAGGTGCGTGTGGTTCTGTGGTCTCTGACTGTGACTCGGCGCCGACACTATATGGTGTGCCTGCCAGCGGGAGCAGCTCACCTAATTCTGTGGCATCTAAGCAAACTTGAGGACGAAATTCTGTCCAGGTACCGCTATCAAGATTAACTGCTAGTATCGAGCGGATTTTATTGTTATGAACGCTAACTGCCACAGGCTTTACGCGATAGTAAATGCTAAGCGCCTTAGCCTCTATTGCAGGCTGAAGTATATCCATTATTTTTTGCAATGCAACTTGTGGCTCGAAGGACAGGGCACTTACCCAGCAATTGCCAGGATTTAAGTAAGGATTGGGTACTTCTAAAGAAGTAGCTTGATTTTGATAATGCGAACGAATTGCTGATCGGAGTCTTTGATATGTAAGCGTTGCCCCAGTGGTTTCCACCAAGTAATTTTCATCCAGAGCAGATACACCTTGTGAGGTCATTTGCCCACCAAGCCAGTCTGTTTCTTCTGTAAGGCATACGTGGTAGCCTTCTCGTGTAGCAGCAACAGCAGCGGCAACACCTCCCATGCCACCACCGGCAATGAAGATGTCACAGTAGACTACTTCAAAAGACTGCGGTAAGTTAAACTGCTTAAGGGCATCATCTGGTCGATCAACAAATATGTGTAGTGTGTCCAGTATGGTTACGGTTGCCTCAGGCAACTTGTATCTCTTTAGGATGTGCTTTAGCTTTGGGGACTGCTTTTGCACTTTAGCCTTAGACAAGGATGTAGAGATCATGAAGTCAGTATATTTGAGTCCATACCGTCAACTCTACAGATTGTAATTGGTCGGAAGGCTATTTTAAACCGGGTAAGAGTTGTCTTGAAGTTCTTTCTTGGTTGAGTCGATAAGTATTGCAAAGAGCCCCATAGCAAACAGTTCAAGACGCTCTTCAGTAAGTGGCTCTCCATCTATTGTCCAATCAACCGAACCATCATTTAAGGATGCTTCAAGGCGGTGAGCAGGTTGGTAGGCAGTCTCAGCTTGGCTTAAGCCAATAACTTTATCGACAGGTAGTAAGATGAATTCAATGGTGGTTTTGTAGCCACGAATAACCAGGCTCATAAAGCGTGTAGACAAGCGTGCACGGAAATGGGTGATGGTGTCTATTGGTTCGCGGAACTTATTGTAACGCAGGACCTCTGTTACAAACTGAGGCTTAGTGCAGGTTACAAAAAAGTCGTTCCAGCCTACGCGATGGTTAAATTGGAATGAGTATGCTTGCAGCAAGTCGAAAAGTTTGTCGACTAGCCAAACAATTGCCTCATTGTAGGCGGACTCTTTGCGAACAGTCTGAAGTTGCAAGCCACGCTGGTCGGCTAAAAATCCCATGGCCTCATCTGTTAGTTGATCCATGAAGCTAGAATGCTTCTTGGATGCAGAACCTACCTTGTAAGACACTAAAATTTGCTCGGACAAAGCACTGTTGCAGTGGAGTCGCGGTGAGGACTCAGAGTGTTGATTAACTTTGTCTGCTGTTCTGGCAAAACGGTGTGCTGTGCCCCAGCGTCTAGTAAAAGCTGATTCTCGAGGGGTGACATTTGTAGTAAGTGAGTGTGAACCATTAAGTGTGTGCTGCAATGACATAGTAAGCCTCCATGACCAGTTCACGGCTAAGCTCCGAGCACTGGGTGCTGTTGAAGCGTTCTGGATGCTCTCACTATAAGAGCTTCACGGTGTCAAGTAAATTCACAAAAGCGGGACAACGAAAGTGTGTATAAAAACCTGAAGATGGGTAGCTAGTAAGCTGTTATGGCATCAAGTCTTCCCAGGAATGTTTTATGTATTTTGTTTAAGCTTCGTCTTGTGTGGCACTTAAGATGGGAAGGTGCCAGCCAACTTAATTTCCAGCATAACCTTCGAGCCTTCATTTTGCTGTGATTCTACAAAGAGTCGAGCAGGATAAAAGCAACGAATTAACTCAGCTCGCTCACGTATGCTGCCCATACCGCTACCGCCTTCCTTTGCTCGACGCTGGCTCATGTCTGTTGGGTTAAAACCTTTGCCGTTGTCTTGAATGGTCAACGTGAAGGTGTTGTCGGCAACGTCAATAGTTACCGTGACTCGTGTTGCTTCGGCGTACTTCTCAATGTTGTTGAGGCACTCTTGCACAATGCGGTAAATGTGCAGTTGGACTGCATTAGGTATATCAGGAAGCTCACTGTCGCAGTTGAGTACACAATCTGCGCTAGTGCGCTCGGACACGCGCTGAAGCAAATCTTCAATGACAGTCTGTAACCCCCAGTCTTTTAGGTCGCGCGGGGAAAGATCATGGCAAATCTCACGGAGATGTTGTGCAATTTGATCCAGGACCTTTACTACTTGAGTATCAGACAGGGGCTTGTCACCGGACAATGAACGCTTCAACATCATTACATCGGCAATTACCGCATCGTGCAAATCACGTGCAATGTTGTTTTGGATTTCTTCTTGCTGTGTAACTATCTTTTGGACAAGATTTTGTTTTTCCATGACTAGCTGAAGAATGGCTTTTCTAAGCCTTTCCCCGCTGAGATCTGGTGAAAGAGCCAATGTGTCAAGTTCAAACTCAGTGTCTTTTGAAGAGCCTAAAATTAAGTCCTTAAACAGATTCCTCACCAGTACATTTAACTCACCAGTATCTACAGGGAAGCCATCTAACGTCCACATTGGCTCAGCAGATGTTTGGTCCAATAGAAGCTGAAGTTTTAGACGAGAAGAGGATTCGGCATTCGATAAATTGACTAGTTCGTTGACAGGAACAATGAAAAACTCAACTACCCCGTCTTTGCCGCGCACAGACAAGCTTAACAAGGAGGTAGATGCACGACACCTAATATAGGATGCAGCATGTTTTAAGTCGACTACGTGCCCACCTGATTTGCTGCTTGACTGTTCTGCCGGATCGTACGGTGCAGTAGTAGTTAATCGCTGTGGTGCAGCAACTAGCCCATTAAAATCAGCTACTAATTTGTTGAGGCTCTGAAATATATTTGCTACCAGTATATATGTTGTCTTACGTATTTCTTCTACACTAGTGTCTCCAGGCAATACAGCCGCGCTGAGCCCAGCTAATTGACCAATTAGTTGGGAAAACCAACGCTTGCGCCAGGCCGAGGTTGACTCAGACTGGGGCAGGCTAGCAAGGCTGGGCTGTGGCTCAACCGTGCCGTGTCCTGTGCGAGATATTATTTTCTCGAAACTTTGAGCTAGCGAGGAAGACTGCGAGGTCGAGCTGGTTTCTGGTGGACACACTGACTTGTGTGCAGCTTCGATGTCTTCTGACGGGGTAGACTTTTCCATTGATGTGTCCGGCTGTTTTCCGGCAGACAACGCAATTTTTCTTGGCCGGGTGGTTGCCTCCAAGGACTCTGGTTGAGTACCAAGGACCCTGGCATAAAGCTTGCGTGCTTCATCGATAAGTTTCATGGCTCTAGCTCAAGGTTTCCGTATCCATTTTGTACCGCCCAGGCAATTAGCTCTTCGCGGCTGTTAAGTCCAAGCTTGAGCAAAAGAAGTTCGCATTGCTTGCGAACAGTAGCTGGTGAAGTTTGGCGAAGATCAGCAATGTCCTGGTATTTCATGCCCCTGGCCATCATTTTGAGAACTTCTTGCTCTGACTTTGTTACTTTAGTTTCGCCTACTTGGAGCTCATCAGAGATAATTGCTTTTTTGCCTGACATAATCTGCCGGATTGTTTCGGCCACTTTGCCTACATTTTCGGATTTAAGAAGATAACCAGAGGCACCCATCCTAAGGACAATTTGTATAAAAGCTAGACGACTTTCACCCGAGAAGACTATAACTCGTGAGCCTGGCACACTACAAAACGCCTGAATTGCAGATTTTGGTCCGGCCGAGCCAGGAAGATGCAAATCAAGCAAAATAATGTCAGGGCGTAGTTGTTTGGCTAGTGCCAATCCCTCGTCGCTGTTGGTAGCTGTCCCAATTACCAGCAGATCTGGTTCGCGGGACAGTCCTAACTTGAGCCCATCCAGGGTTACCTGGTGGTCTTCGACTATGAGAACTGAGATTGGATCTGCCACCATGTATATTGTTGGGAACTGTCCTTGGAGATCCTACCCGCTAAAATACAGTTTCAATCTTGCCTAGGTTAGGCTTTTATGGAGGCTGCTAATATAGGTTGTCCTTAATTGGTGGGTAAGCCAGGGACTAAGGTGGCATAAGTGGCAAAATCGTCAGCAAGCAAGACCATTGATTTCGCAGAGATTCAGCAACGAGCAGGAAAAATAGCTCTTTTGCTTATGGACGTAGATGGTGTGCTAACCGACGGTAAGCTTTACTACTTGCAGGCTGAAGACGGAAAGATGTTTGAAACAAAAGGTTTTAACTCTCACGATGGGCTTGGGCTACATTTTTGTCACCAGATTGGCTTGCAAACAGGTGTAATTAGCGGACGCAATTCGCCTGCGGTCATTGAACGTGCGCGGATGTTGAACATGACTTATGTCTATCAAGGGCTTATGTCAAAGACAGGTGCCTACGAGGAGATTCTCAAAGATGCTTGTATAACTGATGAGCAGGTTGCCTTTATTGGCGATGACTTTACTGATGTTGCGCTTATGTGCCGATCGGGACTAGGGATAGCTGTAGCAAATGCCCGTCCAGAGGTTAAGGAAGTGGCGCACTTTGTGACGGAGGCTTCCGGAGGGCAAGGGGCGGTGCGCGAGGCTATTGAACTAATCCTTAAGTCTAAGGGGCTGTGGGAATCTCTTATAGCAAACTTTTTCAATCAGTTTTGACTATAGCAGCAACTGGCTGGGTATATAGACAGTGCAATTAGGGTGGGTTTGATTAACACTCATTAGGAGTTATCTGTGGCTAGATTAGAGCGTCGAGAAAAGCTAGCGTTGGATGAGTCCTATCGTTACTACCGGATGCTTGACAAAAATGGGGGTCAGCCTGAACTCTATAGGCTGGTCAAATGTTTTAAGACTGTTTCGGCTGCACTTAACATAGCAGACGAGGGTCAGTTTAAGCTAACCCGGCAACTATGGCGCAGGATTCATCAAGCATTGTTCGATAAGTTAGTGACTACATTTCCGGGCTA
>JACQVM010000214.1 GCA_016209785.1 Candidatus Melainabacteria bacterium
GGGTGTATTGAGGAATTTGGCGGGGGCTTGCACCCCGGCCAAACAGATCTGAAAGACCCCGCCCGTAAGGGCGGGGTTTCCGTGGAGCGGGATGAGCTAGAACAAATTGCCCAACGTGCCTTTGCTATTTCACCACGTCTGGGTGCCATGGAGGGTCCTGCTGATAAGGTTAAAGGTAGTGACCCATTGGAAGAACTTTTGGCAGAAGCATCAACATCTTCTCCTGGCAAAGCTGAGCAGCAAGCTGAAGAAATTTCTGATGTAGAGCCCGAAGCTGAGGAAATTTTTGATGTGTCTTTACCACTTAAGGAAAAGTCTGGCCGCTCAACTGCATATCAAATGGACGAGAAAAACCAGGGGCAACCTAAGGACAAATTGTCCCCACCAGGGAAGCAGACGCCTGGGACAACTGGTCCCCCCTTCAGTGGTGGTCCTCCCCCAAGAAGGCGGCAATCATGAGAGGCATTGAATTGACTTCCTCCGGCTGTGCTCGTAACATCGCATTTGGTCGCGCTTGAAAACCCGCATATCCTGCTGGTTCTGGTGCTTTGGTTGATGAGTTGCATTAAATAAATAGCTAGCCTAGGGCGACCAACGATAGTTTTCCGTCTGACGTGGTATATATTGGCAAGAGGGAGGCAAGGACAAAAATGAGCAACGATCGCACCCCAGAAAAACCTGAAAGGCAAACTGATCGGCCTGAGGGGAGTACTGCATTTAACGCTATGGATCTTTTAAAAGAAGGGTCCAAAGGTGGAGATGTAGCTGCTTTTGCTAGGCTTAGTGCAATGATTAGAGACCCTCAAGGCTTGGAGAAGGCTGGCGCGCAGTTTAAGCGCGAGTTTGAGAAGGCTGTTGCTGCTGATTCGCCAGAACCGCTACAAAGGCTGGCTCGACAAACTGAAGAACGTATAGCAGCCATGAACAAGTACATGGCTAACTTGCAGTCCAGGGTTGATGACAAAGCAGCGCTTGTATAGAGCGCCTTTAGCTAAAAGTGTAAAAGAGCTCGATAACGGGCTCTTTTTTCACTGATGAGCGCAATTTAAGATAAGTGTCTGGCTAATTTCCTGCCTTGCAACAGTGGTTTTCTTAAGCCGTAAGGTTGTGGAACAGCAGATGCATGATTTCGTCATTACTAGGGTACATATATTTAAGGGAAACTGCTTATTGTAAGCCTTGCCTTAAATTGAGATGCGGCGTTCCATTGTCTGACAGGCTGGCGTGTTGGGCGTTGAGTGTAGAAGAGATGGCTGGTGTGTGGATGAATTGCGCGTCTAAGGCAGGAAAGGCTAGGCTAATTGGAAAGGCAAGCTTGTTTGTAGCTGACTTCCTGGTTGCTTTAGTGGTTACATTACCTGTACTGGCACAGACTGATACAACCAGTACAGTTGAAGCACACTGTCATTTAGAGTGTGAAACAACCTCTTGTGAGGAATCTATCCATGAGTTAAGCCAAGCTACCACACAGTGTGACGCTGGCCATTTGCCCATGGATTTGTCTAGCCAGACAGCCTCAGTCCTGGTTGGAAGTTCAGTTTTAACCCCGGGGTCTGAGGCCACGATTAATCTGTCAGGTATTGAGAAGGTATTGCACGTTGGTGACCAAGTTACACCGGCTGAGTATGCAGCGCTTTTGCAGGTATCCTCCGGGCAGGCACAAGTCTTGCAGTTAGATGTTACTGGCCGAGCTATAGGTGGGTCTTTTTCCTTAGGCATACTTTCCAATGAGCAACTATGCTCGCTGGTTATTCCTAGCGGGGTAACTGCTCTTAATCCTGCCGGGAGCAGTATACTCAATATTGCAGGCAGTCTTACTGCAAATGGGTTGCTTGTCGGTTTAACTAGCGATAGCTCAAGTGTGGTTAACATCCAGGCAGGGCTTGTTCAGGTAGGGCCTGGCGGCAGCATTACTACTCAAATCCCAGAGTCACTTTTGGGCAGCATTACAAGTGTCAATGCACCACTTAATCTTTCAATTTATTCCTTGTCTGACATTATAAATGCTGGCTCAATTACAGCCAGTGGTGTCTTATCCCTTAGTGCTTTGGGAAGCATTATCAATCAGCTTCCGTCCGGTGTACCAGCAGGAACTCCTGTACCTGTCATGGCTGGAGTGATGGGAGTTAATCTTTTGGCTGGCAGTGGTGTCATTAACAACGCTGGACTGATTGCATCTCAGTTGGGCAACGTAAACATCAATACTGTTATTGCCAGTGATCTTCTGGTAAACAACCTGGCTGGCCAAATTGTTGCCAATACTGCCTCTGTTAACTTTCGCGATCCATCATTTTTGGCTAAAAACCTAACTCAGCTCAATGGAGGTATTGTCGAGGCTCAGTCAATCAATTTCTTTGGTGGGGATGGGCTGACCAAAATTGTTGCTGATGAACTAAGAGGACCAGTTGATATTGGTGCTGGCGAGGCACATGTGCTAACTGCCGGTGGCAGTCTTGATATAGCAAGAATGGCCTTAACTGGTGACCCAACAATTGTAAACACAGGTGGCCCTGTTACGCTTAATCCCAATGATGGCACTGCCCTGCGCTTCGCTGGGCAAGACCTAGCTGTTTTAGCTTCTGGGGATATCAATTTAGGCGGAGGCCTTAACTTAATTGATTTGTCTAGTGCGGCAGGCAACGCAGGAAAGTTAACCATAGCTGCTGGCTTTGTCTTTGCCCCCGCCACTGGTGGACAGGTTCAAGA
>JACQVM010000231.1 GCA_016209785.1 Candidatus Melainabacteria bacterium
CATGGACACAGATTGCTTACATTGGGCTTCTGTCTGGTGTATCCTTTGTGGTTACTGTTGTGGTCGGTCGTTTGGTAAATAGTTATTTTGTGAGGCAGGCACGGGCAAATTAAACCATGAGCATTGTTGGCAGTTAGATACTCATGGCAGCAATGTAAGTAAGGATGTAAAATATTAGTGTAATGGCAACCCATGTGAGACCTTGAAACAAGTTTTTACTATCTTGATGTTGCTCCTGGCGGTGTTTTATTCAACGCCGCATGCTGGCTGTTTGTGTCAGCATACAACAATTGTGCGACCGCTCGATCAGAATGCACACAGTTGCTGTAAGGTTCAAAGGTCCGAGGTGTGCAGTTCAGTTCAAACACAAGTGGGTAACGGATCAAAGTGTTGTAGCAGCATGGAGCGTCTTTTGCCTGTCGTAGCTAGTTCTGCCGAAGTAGTTGGCAGTTCAGAGGTGGTCTGGGCGAAGGTTGTTAGGCTTTATGGTATTGGGGAGCTGGAGAAATCGGTCTATCAAGGGTCTGTGTTGAACAATAACCGGGCACCACCAAGGATTAGCGGCATGGGCTCCAGCGATACTTACTTGTTTAAAAGAACATTGCTCATTTGAGTTCTTGTACAAACAGGACTTTGATGGGTGTTTTTGTGTGTTGAGCAAACGCTCACTATAAACATCTGGGCAAAATTGCCTGCTCTTAGGCTAAGATGTCTGCTTTTGTAAAAGTGGCAGCTTACTTGAAAAGGATCAAGAGAGCAAGTCATGAACAGAATAATTGTATTGCTAGGAACAGTTTTGATGTTTACAGCGTGGTTAGATTGTGACCAGGCTTGGGCTGCTGGATGCAAGCAGTGGTATGGATATTTAATTGATCGTCAGTGCGCTGAATCAGTTGAAAAAGACACCAAACCAAAGGCTTTTGTTTTGCATCATACAAAAGATTGTGCCTTAATGTCTAATTGTCAGGCGAAAGGCTATGCACTGTTTGTCGACGGCAAGTGGTACGACCTGGACAAGCGTGGCAATGAGCTAGCTATACAGGTTCTGCAAGGAAGCAGGAAAGAACACGGCTTTTATGTTCAGGTGACTGCTGTGCTGCAAGGCAAAATGTTAAAAGTCAATAGTCTCCAAGAAAGTAAGGAGCCAACAATTAACAGCGTGGAGAAGGAAAGAAATGGCACCGATTGACGTAAGCAGAAGAGTACACACCCAGGAGAGTCCTCATAAGGTGAGAATGGTGGATTGGTTCAGGAAAAATTTTTGGGCTGTCGCCACAATTATCACAGTGACTGTGGTGTGTGCGATTATCGTTAAGGTCTTCAAAAAGCCAGGACAAATGAGTGTTCTGGAGTCGCAGGCCATGGATATGAGCGTGATGGTACCGCCAAAAGGAGCAGTGCCTGTAGGTATAGCTAGAGTCGAGAGGGGTCATATTGAAGGATCCGTGACTTACACTGGGAGTGTCCAGGCGTACCTAGACGAGGATGTCTACCCGCGTGTGACGGGCCGAGTAGTAGCTATGCCGGTATATCCAGGAGACAGGGTTGCAAGAGGTCAACTACTTGTTCAGTTAGACCCAGCAGACAACTCTGAGTACTTAGCAAAACTAGATGAGGCTAAGTACGCTGAAGACGCTGCTATGCATAATGCAGGAATAGCCAAGGAGGAATTCGACCAGAGGTGGTATGAGTTGACTGCCAGAAAAGAAGCCGAAGAAGCAGCCCGCAAGGTAGTTGATGAAGTTAAGGCAAATCTTGCTTATTGGAAACCAGAAGTTGAGCGACAAAAGGTACTTTTGCAAGCTAAGGTTGTATCTCTTGAGGAGTATCAAAGAGAGTCTTCTGAGCTGAGAGCAGCTCAAGCCAAGCTGGAGCAGACTGAGGCCAAGCTGCGTGAGGCTACCAATACGCGCCTTGCGGCTCAGGCTGCCTTCGATGCTATGGTGCATCATGTCGGACACAATTATGCAGCGGCAAAGCAAGCTAAAGCAGTAGCCAGAAATGCTGCCATTTACGAGAAATACACACGGCTGGTAGCTCACGATGATGCTGTAGTGACAAAAAGAATCATCAGCCCAGGAGTGGTTGTGAATCCTGGAATGTTGATTTTGAAGCTGGCACATGTAAGGCAAGTGCGCGTGCAGGCCCAAGTTGCCAGTGAGGACGTAGAGCAGATCCGGCTGGGCAGCAAAGTTTATATCAAGGCTGCCGAGCAGTCCCGCAATGAAGTAGTGGCATCGGTGACTTCCATCTTTCCTGCAGCTGATCCTGTTACTCGAACGTTGACGGTAGAGGCGCTTATCGATAATGTGTTTCCAGATGCTGTAAGTGTCAGCAAGCAAGTGAGGACTGTGGGGCAATACAAATTCCTTCCGGGGCAGTATGTGGTAATGCGTATAGTGACCGGAGAGAATGAAGGACTCATCATACCGGCAAGCGCTGTTATTTGGCGGGAAGGGAAACCTCAAGCTTGGAAAGCTGTCTCATATGGCCCATACAATGGTGCTACGCAGTATCAATGCCCCATGCATCCTGATGTGACATTAGACAAGCCAGGCAAGTGTCCGAAATGCAGCATGGATTTAGTTCCTAAACAGATTGGCGGTCAGAAGATTGCGCAATTGGTGGATGTGGAAATTGGGTTGTCGAGCCCTGACAAAACAGAGATTGTAAGTGGGTTGAAGGAAGGCGATGAGGTGGTATTTGCTGGCTATGCAAGGTTGCAACCAGGCATGTCAGTTGTCGGGAGTCAGTGGGGCAGGAATGGTCCTGTGCAGCTGCCATTGGCCTCAGATGTCTCTGGCAAGAGGTACCGTAAGTGGTAAGTGGCGAAGAGCAGAAAGTGCCACCCAGCCAGGAAATGGTAAGCCGAGGCTTCAACATCAGTGCCTGGTCTATTGAGCATCCTTACACAATTGCTGCTTTTTATCTGTCCATAGTGATTCTGGCAGTAGTTGCCATCGGGTTCTACATGCCCAAGCGGCTGATGCCTTATGTGCAAAGCCCCATGATTGGTGTTGTAAGCATGCAGCCAGGGCTTTCTGCCGAGGAGATGGAGACTTATATAAGCAAGCCAATTGAGGAGCGGATGGTGGACATCCGGGGTGTGCGGTACATCCGCTCGACTTCTCAGGAAGGCTTCTCCATGGTTTCTTTGGAATTTCCTTATGGTACCGACATGAGACGCTCCTTGGTAGAAGTGCAGTCGCTCATGAATGTTGTCCAGGCTGATCTCCCGGTAACAGGGGCAAACTTAAAGCCTAGTTGGGTTTTGCTCATTGACCCGCTTAACTTGCCAGTGCTGACATTTAACCTGACAGCTCCTGGTTGGGATCCAGTCAGATTGAGGGAACTAGCCGACAACGAGATAACCAACCGGCTAAAGAAAGTCCCTGACGTTTGGTCCATATACTCCTTTGGGGGCTATAAACGTCAGCTTCAGGTGCTGGTCAATCGCAACAAGCTAGCAGCTTTTGGTTTATCGATTCTTGATGTGCGGGATGCCATCGACCGGCAAAACATAGCAAAGCCTGCCGGGAGACTAACCTATGGTGGCAGCGAGTCAATTGCTAGGGTGAACAGTCTTGCCCAGGATGCCCAGCAGGTGGCTACTTATCCCATTTATGCAGCAGGAGATCGCGTAGTTTATGTCAAGGACGTAGCGCAGGTTGTGGATACATACTGGGAAAAGCGGGCTAGTTATCACCATGTGCATGATGGCCAGATTGAGCCTGGCATTGAAATAAGCGTTATTCAGACGCCAGAGGCCAGCTCACCAAAAGTAATTGCTGGTGTGATGAAAGAAATTAGAGCGCTGGAGAAAGACTTTCCTGGGATTGCCTTTGAGGTTAGCTACGACAACTCTCACTTTGTTGGAATACTCATGCATAACATGATTGCGGAGCTTGGTGTTGCAATTGTGCTTACAGGAATAGCGGTTTTGCTGTTTCTTGGACAGTGGCGTGCAACTCTTATCTCGATGCTCACTATCCCAATCTCGCTGGCTATGGCGGTACTGGCTCTTATCCCTATGGGAATGACGCTCAACAGCTCGACACTTATTGGTCTTTTGTTGTCGATTGGCAGGCTGGTTGATGACTCAATAATTGACATACATTCTATTGAGCGGCACTTGCGTATGGGCAAGGATCCAAGAGAGGCCACTATTGATGGTATTACAGAGGTACGCCTTGCAGTAGCCGCCTCGACACTGGTTCTTATACTTGCACTGGCACCCTTGCTGTTCTGCGGGGGGATAGTCGAGCAAATGTTTGTGGGGCTTGTCTGGCCCATTATTTATGGCTTGCTGGCGTCGTTTTTGGTATCACTTACTTTGACGGCGGTGCTGGCAGAGAAATTTCTGCGAGTCAAGAGGGAGTCATATGAGAACGTGCATGAGTTTTGGCTAGGTAAGCAATTAAGACTGCTTGTACTTGAGCCGTTCGACCGGATGTTGACCAACCTGGAGCATGGCTATGCGCGATTGATTGCCTGGATGCTAAAGCACCGTTTTGTGAACATGGCGCGTATCCTTTCAACGATTGTAATTGGTTTTACCTTTTACAACTTTATCGGCAGTGAGATGATGCCACTTGCCGATGTTGGGCAAGCTTACGGCGTGCTTGAGGTCAAATCCGGGCTTTCCTTTGACGAGACTGAAAAGATTACAACACAAGTTGAGCAAATTATGCTCAAGCACTCCCAAATCGAAGATGTGGCGACGGAGATAGGCATAGACCCGGGCGGTACCTATTTCAACGGATACAACATGCCGGGAGCTAACTACGCAACATTTATGATCACGTTGAGTGATAAAGATGAGCGCAAAAAGACAATCTGGAACGTGATTGACAGCGTTCAGAAGGAAGCAATGGAGACAATTCCAGGTATAAGACGGCTGCAGATTAAGGAGATGGGATCAGATGTGATGGCAAGCTCGCAGGCACCAATTTCCATTCTTGTGACTGGTCCTGACATGAATATCTTGTCTGGTCTAGCTGAGCAAACAGCAGACATTGCCAGGCAAACATATGGCATGCACCAAGTGGCGACGGATTGGGCATTAAGTAAGCCGGACTGGGAAATTAAAGTAGATAAGCCCAGAGCGCAAGAGATTGGGTTGACTCCGTCTCAGATTGCAGACCAGGCCTATTATTCAGTGACTGGCGCCTTGACAAATGAATATTACCGCTTGCCCAGTATCAGGCAAAAGACAATTTTAGTGCGGTATGACGAGCCTCAAAGACGAGATCCCCATGATCTTTTGTTGATGACGGTGACAACGCGGGATGGCAGGCAGGTGCCGCTGAAAAGCGTAGCGCACCTGGAATATCGCGAAGCTCCTACAATGATAAGCCATGACCAGATGCGACGAGCCATAACCGTCATGGGCTACTACCGGATAGGAGAGCCTCCGTCCATGGATATTGCGATGGAGGTAATGATGAAGGCCATGGCTAAGCTCAACTGGCCGCCAGGCTATACGATTGAGGTGCGCGGCGACATGACGCAAATGATGGATGCATTTCAGCGTCTCTTGCTTGGGCTACAGCTTGCGGTGCTTTTCATCTTTCTTGTACTGGTGGCGCAGTTTAGAGGATTTTTGCAGCCTCTGCAGATGATTTTTTCTTTGCCGCTTGAGCTATCAGGAGTGTTTTTTGCTCTTTGGCTAGCTCACCAGGCATTTTCTACTGTTTCCATTATGGCTGTAATTGTTCTTACCGGCATGGACATCACAACGGCAATTCTGCTGATTGATCAAATTTTGCGACTAAGAGATCAAGGCGTGCCCAGAGACGAAGCAATTATCAGAGCCTGTCCCCAAAGACTACGTCCTATTTTGATGACCTCTGTAATTACGATCATTGTCATGTTGCCAGTATCTATTGCACCTAAAACAGGCATGGATGCTTACTCGCCATTAGGTACTGTCATTGTTGGAGGGCTCATAGTTGGGACCATTCTTAGCTTGCTAGACATTCCTATTATGCATACCTATGTAGATGATTTGGTTAACTGGCTTAACCAGAAGCTAAAGCGGAGAGTGGTCAAGTGATGTCAGTCCTGAATAATGCTCAGCTCAAGGACAAGCGCAGGCTACGACAGTTTGGTCCGGGTACCATTGTGCTGATTATAGGACTACTTGTGATAGGCTGCTGGAGGCTTTTTAATCCACCCAGAGTGTTAATTGAAAGGGCGCTGGAAACAAGCGGTGAGCCTTATGTTGAGCGGAAGCCGTCTGTATCTGATCTTCTTGCCTGGTCAGGGGAGCTACACTTGAGCATGTCCCAAAAGGATTCCCTTGGAAAGCTTTTGGAGGAAGAGAAAGTGAAGCTCACTGATGTTGAGGACAAGATTGTCAAAGTGACACAAGAGTTTAATGACTTTGTTAGCAAACATCAGACAGGTGGAGCTGGGCTAGAGGAATTGAAGGGTGCTGCGGAGCCAATATTAGAATTAAGCAGGCAAAAGAGGCGGATAGAACAAGGCTTTGTTGAGATGGGTCTGGCTGTGCTGGACAAGGTTCAGAAGGATAAGGTAAAGGAACTGTGGGAAGCAAGGCTAACAAGAAGGGGGTAGCTAGCTCGTGAGAAGAGATCGAAAGTTGCAACAGACGATGGCTCATCTGCTTATGTGTGCTTTTCTGTTGTCGACTAGTGCAGGCATGGCTGAAGATGCCGCACCTCAATCTGCTGCATATATGCCTACCTCGAAAGAAGAAGTATTAGCAGGAAATCCTATTAAGCTTACTGTGACTAAGGAAGTGCCGCAGTCGGACTTCCTCAACATAACAGGCAATCTGTCACTGGCTGAGGCAGTGCAAATTGGAATCAAGAACAATTTTACGTTGCAGATATCGGAGCAGTCCTGGTTAATCTCCAAGTTTCAGGCACGGTCGGAGTTTGGCAAGCTTGGACCAACGATTACCGTGAATCCGTTTTATGCCACCTCTTCCTTGGATCAAATGTTGTTCTTGCAATCTGATGGCAGTATACATGCTCCCATGCAGCCAATCATTCGAGGCACGTCGTTTCATACATTGTTTGCTGGCACACAACCACTGTTTGCTAGCGGCCGGCTTTGGTCTGGCTATAAGGCCTCACGAGCAGTAGAGCGTCAGACACTGGCTGCTTATCGAGCTCACCGAATTGCAACTGCACTTAAGGTTAAGGAGGCTTATCTGGAATCAGCGCTTAATGAGGCTCGCACGCAAGTTGCATCTGACTATGTGCGATTGCGTGAGTGGAGTACTGGCAATATGAAAGAGAAAATGGAGCATGGTAAAGCTCCTCCGGCAGATTACCTGAGGGAGGCCTCCGAATTAGCTAAAGCAAAGGCAGATCTCAACAATGGCTACAGGGCTCTGAATAACTCCTTGATTAAGTTGAAAGTGGTCTTGGCAATAGATCCAATCTCGCAAATTGAGCTTAAGGACCAGCTTGAGTACTCCAAGACGCCATATGACGTAAGCAGATATCTTGCCGAGGCTGTAAAGATGAGACCAGAAATTGAGCAGGCCAACGAAAAAATTAAAGAGATGCAAGCTAGGCGTGTGGTTGCTTGGAGCCAAATCTTGCCGCAGATAAATCTTTATGGTCTGACAAGCAATGGGGTGGGCACTACACCAGGTGTCGATGGCGCTGTCAGCGGCCGGTGGGGTGGGTTCGTTAGTGTTCTTGGTAGCTGGACTTTGTTTGAATCTGGGGTTCATATGAACTTAATTAGAGCCGCAGGGGTTGCTATCAAGCAAGCTGAAATTGCCAAGAAGGATACGAAGCTGAAGATTTACCAGGATGTGTGGCAGGGTTGGATTGATCTTGATCTAGCGCTGCGCAACGTGGAACTAGCACAAAGCCAGGTGAGGTCTGCCGAAGAGGATTACAGGCTTTTTCAAAGGAGATACGAGGTAGGCAAGTCTATTGCTCTTGAAGCCTTTGACGCAGCAGTGAAGCTGTTTCAAGCTCGATTGGATGAGCTTGAAGCTATTTACCAGTACCGGCTGGCACAGGAGCGCTTGACCTGGGCTAGTGGCAATATATAAGCAAGAATCTGGTTGTTTGCTTGGATTTGATTAGGAAGAAACAAGTAGTTATTATTCAAGGCTTAAGGGCTTGCTTTTTGATTTTTTTTCAATAAGCAGGTAGTTGCGGTATATAGTGGCACGGCATAGATTTATGGGGCAATGAAAAATGACGAGCGTGATGAAAGGTACTAGACACGGCCAGTGGTGCTGTGTGCTGGTGGTACTGTTAGCAGTAAGCCTTACTGCATGCTCACCAAGACAGCAGGGATTGGTTGGCAATGCTAATGCAAATGCAGCCGAAAAGGTCTACGTTGCGCCAGGAAAGTACGACAAATACTATGCTTTTCTGTCGGGTGGATACAACGGACAGGTGTCGGTATATGGGTTGCCGTCAGGTAGACTGTTTAAGATCATTCCGGTGTTTTCTGTTGATCCTGATAGTGGTTATGGATATTCAGAAGAAACAAAGTCGCTGCTTATGACCTCCTACGGTTTCCTTCCGTGGGACGATAGCCACCACCCACAGTTATCAATGAGCAATGGGACCCCCGATGGCAGGTGGTTGTTTATCAATGGTAACAATACGCCACGGATTGCCAGAATTGATTTGAGAACCTTTGAAACAGTAGAGACACTTGAGCTTCCTAATTCAGCTGGCAACCATGCTTCTCCGTTTACTTCCATGAACTCTGAGTATGTTGCCTCGGCAACACGATTTAGCATTCCTGTTCCGAATCAGGATGTGCCAATCTCCAGCTATAAAAAGAACATGAAAGGGATCCTTTCATTTGTAAAGGTCGATCCTAAGACAGGCCAAATGAATCTTGCTTTTCAAGTGTTGGTGCCTGGTTTTAATTATGATATTTGCCATTTTGGCAAAGGTCCTTCAAAGGACTGGTGCTTTTTTAGCTGTTACAACTCGGAGCAGGCAAACACGCTCTTGGAAGTTAATGCCTCACAATTTGACAAGGATTTTACATTAGCCATTAACTGGAAAAGGGCTGAAGCGTATGCGTCCAGTGGAAAAGGTAAGTTAATGCCAGCTGTTTACTTTCATAACATGATGAATCAAGCACGTATAGCCAGTTCAACCAAGCTTGATAAGGCCATGGTTCTTGCTAGCGATCAATGTCCGGATATGATGTACTACATTCCTACACCAAAATCACCACACGGACTTAACGTGGACCCCAGCGGAGAATACATGGTGGCTGGCGGTAAACTAGCAGCAACGGTGCCAGTGTTCTCATTTGCTAAAATGCTTCAGGCAATTGACAGCAAGGCTTTTGAGACAACGGTTGCTGCTATCCCTGTGCTCAGGTACGAAGCGGTGCTGAAAGGGGAAGTGCAAAATCCATGTCTTGGACCGTTGCATGATGAGTTTGACGATAAGGGTTTTGCTTATACAACAGGCTTTATTAGCTCAAATATTGCCAAGTGGAATCTGGCGACTCGCCAAGTTGTTGATACCATTGCTACATATTACTCTCCGGGACATTTGATGATTCCTGGAGGAGATACAATGAAGCCTTCTGGACAATATTGTGTAGCTCTCAATAAGATTACCAAAGATCGTTATCTGCCTACTGGTCCGGAGCTTTGCCACTCAGCACAGCTCATTGATATCTCAGGGGAGAGAATGAAGCTCTTGCTTGATTTCCCAACCGTTGGTGAGCCACATTATGCTCAGGCAATTGCATCTGACAAGATTATGGGTAATTCGCTGAAAATCTTTGACTTAAGTTCAAATGGCAACCCATTTGCCATTAAAGATGCCAGTGATGCTAAGGTGGTGCGTCAGGGTAAGGATGTTCATGTTTATATGGGCTGCATCCGCTCTCGCTTCCTGCCGGACAACATTGAGGGAATAAAGGTTGGTGATGCCGTCTACTTTCATGTCACCAGTCTTGAGCAAGATTGGGGTATTGGGCATGGCTTTGCGCTGCAGGGAGCGCAAGTGCCTAATGTTCGTGTGATGTCTGGTGAAACCAGAACGGTTGTCTGGAAACCACAAAAGCCAGGCATATATCCCTTCTATTGCACTGACTTCTGCTCCGCGTTGCACCAGGAGATGCAAGGCTATGTTAGAGTGTCACCTTCTGGATCCAATGTTCCCCTTTGCTGGGCAGGGGGTGGGGACAGTAATTGCAAGTAGTGAAGGCTCCTAGTATGGATAAAATCTCGCGCTGGCTGATGTGTGCTGCTTCGTTTGTTCTTGCTGGTGTATATTTTTTGCCGCTATGGCAGGTCAGATTGATTGCGCCTGAATATCCCGAAGGGCTGCGAATGATTATTTGGTTGACGAGGGTTTCAGGGGGAGGACCAAATGATCTCTACA
>JACQVM010000239.1 GCA_016209785.1 Candidatus Melainabacteria bacterium
GACATTGACGTAAGGCTGTCTGACATTAAGGGCATGGAAGAAGCAAAAGCTGAAGCAGCAGAAGTTGTAGCCCTGTTAAAAAATGCTGATGCCATTCGCGAAACTGGACTTAAAGCACCTAAAGGAGTCCTGCTGATTGGTCGACCAGGCACTGGAAAGACAATGCTAGCCAAAGCAATTGCTAACGAGGCCGGAGTACCATTTTATGCTCTATCTGGTGGCGATTTTCAATCAATGTGGGCAGGTGTAGGTGCAAATCGAGTAAGAGCAGTCTATGAGCAAGCCAGACGCAGCGGCAAGCCGGCAATTGTCTTTATTGACGAAATTGATGCCATTGGAGCCAAGCGAGGAATTGATCTTGGCGGTGGTGCCATCCAAGACTCCAACAAAACATTAAACCAGTTTTTAGTAGAGCTTGATGGCTTCGGCAAACACAAAGTGCTCACCATTGGTGCCACCAACAATCCTGACATGCTGGACGCTGCACTTTTACGCCCAGGGCGCTTCGACAGGCGGATTGACGTTCCCTTGCCAAACTTAGAAGGCAGGGAAGCAATTCTTATGCATTATCTACGGAAGGTCAAGGTTGATGAGACCGTCAACGCCCTTGATATTGCACGCATGACTGTTTTCAGCTCTGGAGCAGATCTAGCCAACATCGTCAACGAAGCTGGGCTCATGAGTATTCGTGATGGACGTGCTCATGTTTGCCAAAAAGACCTTATCGCTGCCATTCAGCGGGTGCAATTTGGCATGTCTTATCATCGTCATGTGTTGGTAAAGGAACTCATGGCAACAGCCTATCACGAGGCTGGTCATGCCATGGTCTGCTATTGTCGAGATCGTCGTGATCTTATTCAAGCCGTGACAATTGTACCCAGCGGCTCAGCTTTAGGGTATGTATGGCCGGTAGCTAAGGAAGACTATGTTCAAAAAAACAAGCATGAATACCTGGTAGATATTGAGGTTGCCTTAGGTGGCTACGCCGCAGAAAACCTTTACATGGAAACAACCACGTCAGGTGTTGCTTCAGATCTAACAAATGTAGCAGCCATTGCTTCAGCCATGGTACGGCAGTGGGGCATGGGACACTATAAGTTCAACACACAAATTGCTTTTGGCGATGGCAGAAGTTCTCCCTCGGCTGAAACAGAGCGGGAAATAGAGTTACAAATTAAAGAGATTGTGGACAGGTGCTTACAAAACGTAGAAAACCTTCTGCGCTCTAGACGTGCGCAACTTGATCGTTTAGCACATAAATTGATAGAAAAGGAGACACTGTACTACCGAGATCTGGTGGCAATTCTTGAGCCAGAACGACCAGCTGCTGAAGTAGAGCGGGAAATCATGCAGCTTGCAGAGCGCAAATTGGTAGGCAAACCACCAGTCATTAACTTAGAAGCTATTGGAATATCTAAGGCACGCCCGGAGAGCAACAGCGAGGCAAACAGCAGCATGCAAAGCAACAACCAAAACATGCTGCCACCAGATTAGAGCCACGGGTCCATCTTTTCTTACACTACACAAACACGGTCGCCACCCCGCTCAATGGCTACCTTAAGTGCTTGTTCTGCCTTAGCAACTAGGCTGTCATATTCTTGTGCATGTTGAGGAAAACATGCTACACCAATGCTAGCCGAGATCTTAAGATTGTGCCAGTTGTAGCTTACAGCCTGAATGCCCATCCTTTGTCTTATTCGCTCACAAACCAGTGCGGCCTCCGCAGCATTTGATTCCGGAAAAATAATTGCTAGTCTCTCTTCATCGTACCTTGCCGGCAAATCCATCTCAGAAATGATGCTGCGTACGACACTGCTGGCAATCTTTAACACAGTGTCGCCGGTCAGGCGCCCATGCTCGCTCACAATTGCCTTGTGGCCATCTATATTTAAAAGCGCCACAGCCAGAGGACGATGATATCGCCTTGACCGCTTCAGCGCGTCTTTAAGTTCCTTAAAAAAGGCTTTGGTGTTGTAAATCTCTGTAAGAGGATCAATAAAGGCTAAGCGCTCCATTTCCTCACCCTGAACTGCCCTTAGCTGAACTTCTCCACCTGGAGCAGTGGCTGCCTGTTCGACAAGATGTACCTGTTCCAGATTTTGGCTGTCTGCTTCTTTGGAGACAATACTTGGTCTGACTTTAGACAACTCCTCAATAATTGCCTTAAGCCTCGAGCCATCCGGAAGTAAAAACCACTCACTAAGACCACATGTGCTAGACATTTACAACCTCCTGTGTGAGCAGCTTTTCACTACACTGAATGAAAACGGTTTTCATATTAGTCTATTCCTGCTATGATCTCAATAAGAGCTTTTAGTAAAATCTTTGGTGGAAGGTAATGATTGCTAGAGAACTGGTGGGGACTAAATCATCGGCAGTGGAGTTTATGTCCATTGTAGGCCCTTCAGTCTGCCTCGTACATTGCCTGGCAACTCCCTTGGTCGTTGGACTGTTACCCCTTATTGGGACAAAGCACTCATTGTTGGGGCTAAATGAACAAGTGTTGGCTCTCATTGTTGTCCCTTTGTGTACCTTGGCTTTAGTGCCAGGCTATTTAAAACATGGACAAAAAACCGTGCTGGGCTTTATGGCATTAGGAATTGTTTTGGTTTTATTTGGCAGCTTTTTTGCCGACCAAGTTATTGCCAAAGGCTCAGAATTACCAATAAGCATTTTAGGTAGCATTTGCCTTATCCGGGCAGCATTACTAAATAGACGCTTTTGTCACTGTAAGGCACCTTGTTGCCAGACAAATGCTACTTTACCTGCCATTGAAGCAGTATCTGACAGACAAAACTAGCTGTCCTTAATAGGCACTCAAGAGAATTGCTGTATTTGAGCTGCTCCAAAATGGCTGCGTATGGGTATTCAAGCCGCCATATACATTGACATATGGCATGAGTGACGTATATACTATGCTATATACATGAGTGAGGTCCGCCGTGAAACGTACAGCCAAGGTGTTCTTCTCTAACCGCAGCCAGGCAGTGCGGCTGCCTAAGGAATTCCAGTTTGCTGTTGAAGAGGTTTACATCCAGCGCGAAGGTGAAAAGATCATCCTTTCACCGCGCCCGTCGAGCTGGGACGAATATCTATCCCAAGGTCCTGTAGCACCAGATGATTTCATGGTTGAGATTGAGGATCTCCCAATTCAGCATCGTGACTTTTGATGATGCTTTACTTACTTGATACAGACATCTGCTCATACATTATGAAGCGTTCGCATCTTTTGCTGCTCGAGAAGCTACGTAGCGTCGAACTTGAAAGCATAGCTGTATCTGTTATCACCGAGGCTGAGCTCTTGTATGGCATCAAGTCATGCAGCAAGCCTAAGCTTGCGCGCGCAGCCTTTGACGGTTTTATAAGACATGTGCAAGTTCTCGATTGGAGCCGTGATGCCGCTGAACACTATGCTGATATTAGAGCTAACTTGCATAAGCGCTGTCAGCTTATCGGAGCAAACGACTTGATGATTGCAGCACATAGCCGCAGCCTCGGTGCCACAATTGTTACTAACAATGTGCGTGAATTCCGCCGAGTACAGCGCTTGACCGTCCAAAACTGGGCACAATAATTTCCTAAAGATCGGCAGATCGTATTTCCCCCAATGACTTCCTGGTACTGCCAAGATACTATTGGCTTGCCAATAATCCGTACAGCTACAAACACTCACATGTGGGAAAGCCTAGAAGCAACGAGCTTACGATCCACCACTAGCGACAGTCTTTCGGACAAGCTCGCCCGAGAGGCGTATGTACTGGGTGGTGGCACGCTCAGAGGCATCTCAGACAACCTGAACGAAAGAGTGAACAATCTATGGGGCACGGTTGCCGAGGTGTCCGTGGCATATGGTGTCGGATATGCCCTGTCCAGGGCACAGGTAGCTGCCACAACAACCAGACTAGGGTTCGAGATAGCCAGCAGCGCACTTCTTTACTCCTTCCTGACCAATGTACGTAACCAAGCGTCCAACCTAGTTGACGCTGCGGTTGATACCTGGCAATCCCCAGTAAGGACAAAAGAGAATTTCTCTGTAGTTTCTAAGACTATGGGCAGATTTACCACCGATCTTCTGATTACCGGATTTAGCGCCAAGGCTGGAGCAGGGCACGGCACATATGCCAACAATGTGGCCCGCTTTGGCGCCGCTCCCCTTACGCAGGACATAAAGCAAAGTATTGCCCTCTTAAATACCCTGGAGGCTGGCAAGACTGTGCCCACCGGGACAGCATTTTTTTACAACAAGCAGGGCGGCATGCTAACGGCCAGCCATTGCTTGTTAGAACCTAGTGAAGGTATTACTGTCAGGTTCACCAGTGGTGCTGTCATATCAGCTCGTCCACGAGCTGCCCTGCCTGGACACGATATCGCTCTTTTGGAGGCAGATGTAATAAGTCGTCCCCTACGATTGGTCAACAACCTTGGTCAATTGGAACCAGGCAGAAAGGTGGTTTCTTTAGGGTTTCCGGCGACGGTAGTTCCAACAAACTCACCGCATCTTGAGTTCGGCCAATTCGATCGCTTAGCTGCTGGCCATGAGACGCCTACTCCCTCGGTCTTGCGAGCAGTAATGGAAAAAGTGCTTGAGCCAATTACGGTACAATCTAATCCTCCAGATTTAAACGGCGAATGGGCAGGACGAACTGTTGCTTGGTTTAAAGGGCGGCTACAAAGTGGAATGTCCGGCGGGCCACTAGTCGATTTAGCCAGTGGCAAGGTAATCGGAGTCAATCAAGCTTCCTACAAGGATTACTTGAACCTTCCAGCGGTTGCCGGGCCAGCTAACGATGCCTTAAGATTGATAAAGCTTGTCCGCAGAGCCGACACTCCACACTCTACAATGACAGCCGGGCAAGCATCTCGCAGGCTCGGCATAAGCACACCGCAAGTGGTCGACATGGCTAACCAGGGCAAGATTGACGGCTTCTGGGTACCAAAGGAGAACCGATTTGACTTTGAGGATCCATCAACATTACGGATACTCAAGAGCAGCCTGAAGAGGATCTGTCAAGGTAGTTAGCCACCCAAACCAGTCAAGCAATTCAACTGCCACCATGGTGCCGGCATCAAGCATAGAATCTTCTGCAGGAAAATGCATTAAGCAGTTGGCTAGGGCAAGTCCACCCAACATGTGCGACTCTTGCCCATCAACTGGCGTAACAGTCAATCCATCAAGGGTCGAGTTTAACTTAGCCCGGACAAACTCCAAGCGTCCTTGTTTTTTCTTCACAGTCTTTGTTAGAACTGCCTGAAGAGTAAGTTGACCACTGTATGTACAGCCCATTATCTTAAGTAGAGCTGGCTTAACAAATTGATGGAACGTAACAAGTGC
>JACQVM010000229.1 GCA_016209785.1 Candidatus Melainabacteria bacterium
GTGGACGATCGCTTGAAACTATAATCTGGCGTCCGCTGTCTCTTAAGGCATTAAAGGTATGAAAGAATTCTTCTTGAGTTGATTCCTTACCTTCAATGAACTGTATGTCGTCCATTAAGAGTACATCTACTTGTCGGTAGCGTTTGCGAAAGTCAATTGTTCTGTCGTCACGAATGGAGTTGATGAGCTCATTGGTAAATCGTTCACAACTCATGTAACGTACAGCGGTCTGTGGGGAGTGTTTGAGAATCTGTTGGCCAATTGCCTGCATTATGTGGGTTTTGCCTAGACCAACACCTCCATAGATAAACAACGGATTATAGGCTTGCCCTGGCCGCTCGGCTACAGCCATGGCTGCTGAATGACAGAAACGATTATGCGAACCTATGACAAAAGTTTCGAAAGTGTACTTAGGATTAAGATTTGCTGCAGCTATTCTTGTGTCGTTCTTTTCTCTGTGTTGATGCGCATTGGTTGGGACACTCACAGGGAAGTTACTCCGGGTGTTTTTGTCAAGCGGTTGGGATTCAGCACAAGAACTTCCTTGTGGGATAACAGTAATAGCTGCTATTGAAGGTGTGTAGGACTCATGTTGTAAGTTTGGCTCAACAATAAGCTTGGCAGAAATTCTTCTTTTGAGCACTTGAGAAATTGCCTCTGCAATTGACTCCATGTGATAGTTAAAAATCCAGCTACGCATGAATTCATTGCAAACACCAATGAGGACTTCATCACCAGATATTTCCAGTAGCTGTGCAGGTCGTATCCAAGTCTCAAAGGTAGGTTTGTTGAGCTTTTGCGCCAAGATAGCTTGAGCCTGCACCCAGACTTCCTTTGCAGAGTGCCCTAGGCGCACATCTTTTTCCTCTTGGATCATCATGGTCCATCTACCCCCAACCGCAGTTGCACAAGCAAAAAATTAGTGTTTCATTAAAAACAAAAAGTACGAAAACCTATTGGTGTGTTGGTTAACCTAGCTCTTCGTCAAGCCCTCAGAAATACACACACATGTTGATGGTATTTGCCAGGCAAGCAAATTGAACTACACCCAAATGGGATCAACAAAATGTGCCAATCTCGTAAATATTTAACCCAGTCCTGTAGCAGGACTGGCGCGAAGTCTTTGGTTGAGATGATAGCATAATTGTTTACTTGGGTAAGGCCAAGAATTTTAAGTATAGGCTTGGCATGGAGATTGATGGTCGATGAAACGAACTTTACGAGGTTCTATAGCCAAAGCAAAGAAGGGCAGCGGATTTTTAAAGCGTATGTCTACGAAAGCTGGTCAAAGAGTAATTAAGGCCCGCCGAGCCAAGGGCCGCCACAAGCTGTCGATTTAGGTTGGATGGTGCTTCCGGCTCCGGAGCGACTGGTAAGAGATAGCTTGTTTCAACGAGCTTATGCCGGAAGGAAGAGTATTTCCTCATCACTTCTAACCTTATATGTTTTGCCAAGACAACCTGAGAGCAGGACAAGGCTACCGCTAGTTGGTTTTGTTGTTGGCAAAAAAGTCCACAATAAGGCTGTGTACAGGAACCGAGCTAAGCGACAGGTCAGGGAAGCGTACAAGAAGCACCGGCTAACTGACACACGTCTAACGCAGTGGTATGCAATGGTTTGGGTTGTGCACAAAGGAATCTTAGATGCAAGCTGGGAAGACATTTGCAGTACGGTGGCGGATTTGAGCGACAGAGCTAGTAAGAAATATGGTCGTGGAACTCTATCTGGCAACAGCTATCGCCAGGGGCAAAGCAAAAAAGAGCTTTTAAACAAAGAAACTAACCTTAGGACAGAACAATGAAAAAGATACTAGTGGCGATAATTGTGCTTTATCAGGCCACCCGTCCTTTACGCAAAAACACATGCAGGTTTTATCCATCTTGCTCTACTTTTCTAAAAGGTTGTATACAGACGCATGGGGTCTGTCGAGGGATAATTTTAGGGACCTTGCGGTTGCTTCGCTGTCATCCGTTTCACCCAGGTGGTGTTGATGAAGTGCCAAAGGAATTTAGCTGGCGAGTCTTGAATTGCTGTAAGTTAGATTGGTGCACAACAGGACTACATAACAAGCGAGGGTAACATTTGGACATTACTTACTCTTTTATGATCCCAATTTTGGAGGCTATCGCAAAGGCCTGTCATAGCTATGGCTGGGCCATTGTGTTGCTGACTGTCCTGGTGCGTATCCTGGTTTATCCTTTAGTAGCTAGCTCAACGCGCTCAATGCAGCGAATGGCCCAGATGCAACCACAACTTAAGGTTATTCAAGAGCGTTACAAAAGCGATCCTGAGATGTTTCAAAAGAAAGCCATGGAGTTTTATCAAAAAAACAAAATAAACCCCATGGGAGGTTGCTTGCCTACACTTGTGCAGCTTCCTATCTTGTTTGCACTCTTTGCGACCTTCACTGGACCACCTTTTGGTGATAAGACAATTCCAGTAAAGATAAAGGTAGCAGCACAGGGCGCCCAAGTCCAAGTGAAGAAGAGCGAGGTGTCGGCTGCCAACAGTCCTTATGTGAGCGCAGATGGAAAACTGTCAAAGATAGTTGTTTTCCCTGGCGATTTAGACATCATTGCTGGCGGCAGTATTGATTTTCAAATAAGAGCAATAGAAGGGCAATCTCCTGAAGCACTGATTCCTGAATGGCGGTTTCATGGCGATGCCAATGGGGCCACAATTGACAAAACCGGACATGCTGTTTTCCCTAAAGCTGGTGAGGTTACTGTAGAGGCTGTTATACCTGGCATTGCCAAGGAAGAATCTTTTGGCTTTATAAATAGCTTAGGTAAAGTTGCTAGTGGATTGGATCTCTTCAAGCCTTCCAACTGGGATGCACTAGCTTTAATTTTGTTGTTTGGTATCACCATGTACTTGTCCCAAAAGTTGATGGTTCAACCGCCAAGCCCAAATGCCGATTCACAACAACAACTCATTCAACAGCAAACCCAGCGAACAATGCCTATAGCTGTAACAGCAATGTTTTTCTTTATTCCTTTACCTGCTGGGGTCTACCTTTATATGGTTGTCTCTAATATAATCCAATCGTTGCAAACATGGCTTATTATGCGTAAGCCAGCGCCAATGATGGTTGATGTACTAGCAGAAGCTCACGGTGCTGCTAGCAGTAAAGGGTCCATTTCTAGTCAAGCAAATGTTCCAGCAGCAATTAGCAATACTCCAGTAGTTAGTACAACGGTTGGTAGTTCTGCTCCCGGTTCGTTGAAGAAGCCCCCACGTAAAAAGAGGTCGAAAAAGAAAAAGTGACTGAAGTTAATGAGATGGAAGCCGTTGAAAATGCCAAGTTTCATTTAGAAAAAATTTTGCAAATCATAGAAATTCAAGGAACCGTCAGCCAGGTAAACTTAGACGAATCCACTGTTTGTTATCGAATTGATTGTAATGAAAGTGATGCTAGATTTCTTATTGGACGCAAAGGACAAACGCTAGAAACACTGCAATTTCTCGTGCGTCAAATGTGCAAGGGAGTACAAGGTGAGGAAGAGCACTTTATTCTTGATGTGCTCGACTACCGCGAACGTCGCCGAGATACCATTATTGACAGAGCAAAAAGGGGTGCTGTGGCTGTGTTAAATGGTGAATACGAAGAGTATTCATTACCAC
>JACQVM010000230.1 GCA_016209785.1 Candidatus Melainabacteria bacterium
GTATAAGGACACTGGACCCTCTTGATAAGCTCATTAGCAGTCGACAGGTCGCTGCCAATGTTAGTCACAAGTGGCATGAATGGCAGACCAGAAGCAGCAGCAGTGAGTGCCATTACTAATCCAAAATGAGTATATTCTTCAATTTCAAGTTGTCCACTTTCAACTGCTTTGCGAAACAAGCGGAGTGACCCTACTCCGGGGTTGCCCGCCCAACTGAATATGACTTTTTTTGCGCAACCAGAGGCAATCATCTGGTCGTATATGAGATCTGGTGTGGCTCTTACAAGAGTTAGGTTGCGTTTTTGTTGGCGGATAATTTCGTGGCCTGCTGCAAACGGGATGAGATGTGTGAAGCCCGCAGCACAAACTATGTCACCATCATGCACAAAGTGAGCAATAGCATCTTTCAAGGGCATAACCTTGCAACTGGGCTTCGATGTTTGCGATGGGCACATGATTATAACTATCTAAATTGCTGTGTTTAGTCACGGTTGTCAGCAAAGTGAAATTCTACTACGTTGGTGGCATTTGACTGCAGGCAGTAGTGCTGTGCACGGAAAGATTACATATTCTTCAGGAAGAAGTCCACACACTACTAGTAAATTATGTCTATTGGCAACCCAGATGGAAGGAACCAGTTTCAGAGGAACACGTCTTGTGTGGTTATTGTTGCCTAGTGGGATGGGTCAGAGGTTGACAATTAATTTCACCTCAGTATTGTAATTGCAACCACAAGGTTTAATTGGTTCTTGTCGACAAGAAAAGGAATATGTGTTTTGAGAATGAATTTAAAGGCAGCCACAGTTCACAGTCTTAGTGCTCTTATGGTCTTAGTGGTGTCATTTGCACCAGGTACGGTATCGCAAGAAGTGGTTGCCAAAGGGCGAGCTCAAAATGCTGCAACGACATTTGAGATTGTTGAACAAGCTATTGGAGGAAAGATCTTCTCAGTAAGTCGGATGGTTGTGAGAGCACGTCCAGAGCAAGTATGGCAAGTGCTGACTGACTATGACAATGCCAGTTTGGTATTCCCGAACCTAAGGAAGTGCCAGGTGGTGCAGGATAAGGGCGCAACGAAGATTGTATGTCATGAGGTTCAACCAAGCGGTGTTCCAGGCACCTTTAAGTATGTGCTTGAGATTAAGGAGATTGCGCCTAGGATGCTGGAGTGGCATCGAGTGAAGGGCGATTTCCGAGATGTTGATGGTCTGTGGAAGCTGGAGCCCTCTGACGGCGGAAGGTGTACCTTGGTTACCTATGCGGCTTATGTCAATGGTGGGTTGTTTATGCCGCAGCCACTAATACGTCGACAATTCCGGATTGATATTCCAGGTGTGATGGCAGCCTTGAAGCTAAAGACTGAAACGTCAGTAGCTCAGATTGCACGCCGAGTTGATGCTACGAAGAGCAACTGAATTAACTCAACAAGCTATAGATAGGGTCAGCTTCGGCACATGTCCTTGATATAATGTCTGGCCCAAGGAGAGGTACCGAAGCGGTCATAACTGCGCCGCCTCGAAAGCGGATGGGCGCAAGCCACGTGGGTTCGAATCCCACCCTCTCCGAATTGTTTAGGTTAAATAATGAAAGTCGGAATAATTGGACTACCTTCTTGTGGCAAAACTAGCGTGTTTAATGCGTTGACTGGTGGTCATGCCCAGGTGCACGCTTTTTCTGCATCAACCCACACAGAGCCGAACGTAGGGATTGTTGCTGTTCCTGATTGGCGCCAGGATTGGTTAAATGGGCTCTATAAACCAAAGAAAACAACTTATGCAACTATAGAGGTTGTTGATGTAGCTGGTCTTGTGCCTGGTCAGTCGCACAAAGATGGTTTTAGTCCACAACTTCTAGCTCATTTAAGGCAGGTTGATGCGTTGGTTCATGTTGTGCGGGCATTTAAGGACCCTTCTGTACCGCATCCTAATGGTTCTGTGGATGCGTTTCGTGATGCAGAGCTTTTAGAACTAGAACTTATACTTGCTGATCTCAGTGTAATAGAAAGACGACTGGAAAAAATAGATCAAGAAATTCAGCGCAAAAAAGGACTTGAGCGAACAGAATCTGAGGCGGAAAAGATGCTGCTTCTGGAATTCAAGGAATATCTCATTAACGAAAAGCCACTCCGGCAGGTTAAGTTATCAGCTGAACAAGCAAAGTTAATGCGGGGTTATACGTTTGCCTCTCAGAAGCCACTAATGGTGGTGGCAAATATTGATGAGTCAGAAATTAACAAGCCTGATTTACATACTATGAGAAAGCTTGAGGACTTTGCTCAAGCAAAGAGTGCACCTCTATTGGTATTTTGTGCCAAGATTGAAATGGAGATTGCCCAACTGGATGAATCTGAACGGGCTGAATTTTTGACGGCAATTGGGATAATTGAACCTAGTCGCGACAAGCTTGTTAAGGCTGCTTATGAGTTGCTGGAGGTAATACCATTTTTTACTGTAGGTGAAGATGAAGTTAAGGCATGGACCATTACTCGTGGTACCCACGCTCAAGAAGCGGCTCGAAAGATTCATTCTGATATAGCTCGTGGTTTTATCCGTGCTGAGGTGGTGCCCTTTGATGCCTTGAAGCAATGTGGCACCTGGGTAGCTGCTAAAGATAAAGGACTCGTTCGTCTAGAAGGCAAGGATTATGTTGTTCAAGACGGTGACTGTATTAATTTTCGCTTTGCTGTGTGAGCTGAAGTAGCAATTCTAAAAAATCAGTGTGGTAGGTCTCCCGCACGTACTAGATTGAGTGATGAATAGCCGGTAAAGCCTGGAAAGACAAAATCTAAATTTGTATTCCCCAACCGGTGAGCCAATATTTCACTCAAGATTGTGCGATAGTCAGTTGTCACAGCCAGATCAACCTGTTCATCGAGTTGTTGAGTACTTAATCCTGGCCATTTACCGTAAATTTGGCCCCCGTTGACATTGCCACCGAGTATAAACATGAGGTTACCGTGTCCATGATCTGTGCCTCCGCTCTCATTTTCCTTCAGACGACGACCAAACTCGCTCATAATTATGATTGTCAGACGCTTATGATAGCGCGAAAGATCGTTATAGAAAGCCAAAAGTGATTGTGACAGGCCGTCAACTAAGTCAGGAAAAATGTCACCTTGATAC
>JACQVM010000224.1 GCA_016209785.1 Candidatus Melainabacteria bacterium
CAATGCTGCTGTTGCTGGACAAGTTGAGAGACTGATGGCAGTTCGTGCCACAATTGCTTCCTGGTATCACCAGGCGGGCTCTATGGCTTACGGGCAATGGAAGCTCAAAAACAATGCCTTGACACAAGAAAAGGAAACATTGGAAAGGGAGCTCGCTCGTGCTGTTAGCCCTGGTGGGCGCTTAAGGGACATTTTATCTGGTTATAGCCTTTTGCAGTTTTGCTCGTTGCTTAAAGGCAATGAAGCTTTGGTTGATGTTTACCGCTATGAGCTAATAGGGCAAGGCAATACAGACGGACAACATTATGCTGCTGTAATTTTGTCAAGCAGTGGACCAGTAGCTGTTGTGGATTTAGGAGCGGTGGCAATTGTGGATGAGGCTGCCTATTCATGGCGGCAGCAAGTTGTAGTTGGCAATGAAGCATCAGCAAACTGGCGTAATTTATGCCAATTGTTGTGGAACAATTTAAGCGTTGCCTTGCCGCAAGAAGTTTCCCAGTTGTGGGTTAGTCCTGACGCTGAGCTTACTCGGATACCATGGCATCTTTGTGCTGAAACCAGCCCGGCAACTAGCAAATTGTTGGTAGCCCAGCTTGATTCAGCACGGGAACTGGCTTATTTAAGACTTGGGCGGTCTGCTGGTATGCCTCAGCACCCGGTATTTCTTTTAGCTGGTGGTATTGATTTTGGTTCCAGCTCAGATGCTGCAGGCGATCGCCTGGAAGTTCCCCCACTACCAGGGACACTAGACGAGGTCAAGGTATTAGAAAAGTTGGCCCAGAAGCAAGAGATGTCTGTAACCCTTTTGACTGGGAGGGAAGCTACAAAAGCCCGAGTACTAACATTGTTGCCTAAGGCATCATGGGTTCACTTTGCTACTCATGGCTTTTTCTTTGATGAAGCTACTGTATTTCAAGCCGGTAGACGAGCAGTTTTAGTTAAGGCTAGAGAAAGCCTTATGGAATCTAAAGAGACACGTAATCCCTTGGTGGAATCAGGGTTGGTGTTAGCAGGCGGCAGTGGCAATGGTGGACAGGGCATGAGCGGGCGCTTGCTGACGGCTGAGGAGTTGGTAGGGCTTAACTTAATGAACTGTGAGTCAATGACGTTGTCTGCTTGCGAGACTGGGCTTGGAAAGGAAGTTACTGGGCAAGGCGTGATGGGTTTAAGGGCTTCAATAATGGCTGCAGGTGCCAAGAGTGTGCTCATTAGCTTGTGGAAAATACCTGATGAGTCTACATTGAAGCTAATGGAGCTCTTTTACACTAACTTGTGGGTAAAGAAGCTGCCCAAGGCAGAGGCACTCCATCAAGCACAAGTAGCTGTGCGTGATACACCTTATGAACGCTTTAAGGCTCCTGTTTACTGGGCAGGTTGGGTGTTAGTTGGCGATGCCTGGTAAAGTAAGGAGTGACAGCGAGCCAAGGACTGCGGTGAGCCGCTCTGTTGTAAGCCCTCCGTCGCTGCCAGAGGCAGCTCCTCCGGACGTCAAGCTCGCTCGCTTCGACCGCACATGTCGCTCTTGCTCGCTCGAATTTCGTCACTCAACATGCTTGAGCGTGTTGTCGCGCGGCGGAGGCGAGGGACGAAGCCGACAGAGCGCTTATTAAATATAGCCTAAATTCTTTTGACTGCTGGCAGGTGGGAGAATACGCAAGCGCCGCGTTGGTTCATCACCTACGCTACGGCTGGTGAGATTGTATTGTTCGACCAATTGGTGCTGTAAGCGTCTTATGTATGCACGGCGAGGGGCAAGCTCCATGGGCTCAAGGCGGTCTATAACCCGCGTGACTGCTTGACGAGCTTCTTCCAGGGCTACTTCAGCCTCATCAGTAATGTCAGACTCCCAGGCAAGCGGTCCAACTGTCTCTGTTTCTAAATGGAGAGCTTCGCGTAATGCTCTTTGAATTTGAGGCACGTTGTTGCTTTTAACTACATATACAGGAATCTGCCTGGACTCAGCTAAGGAGAAAATTTTTGCGCCTGCTCGCGCGTAGCTCTTTAAGGCCAAAATAGCGTCAGCATCGTCAATGGATTTCACTACATTGACAGGTAAATCTAATGTCTTTACCACGCGCTCAAGTTGCCCCTTGCTGACCGCGTATGGATACACTTTGAGGAAGGTTTCTTGTTGCTTTACCCAGTCGGTTGTGAAAGCAGCTAGCCCTTCAGCAGAAGCTTGTGGTGCTGCTTCAGTTTGTAGTACGGCAAACTCACCGGTTGACTCATCACGACGACGAATCTCTGGATGGATTTTCCAGCCACGTAAAAGCTGATCTACAGCCTCTGCTACATCGCGATGTACTGCTAAAGTTTGACGATCAAGAATTTCAACACAAATTTCAAAAGTTGGCTGACATGCCCGTTCAAGGACAGTTTTTTGTGAGCCACGTCTGCGGGCTTCATCATCACCTAAGGTTACTGTCTCAATGCCACCAATTAAATCAACAAGTGTTGGGTTTTTCAGCAAATTCTCCAGTGCATTGCCATGAGCAGTGCCAATGAGTGTAACGCCACGCTCTGCTATGGTACGGGCAGCAGCAGCTTCAGCTTCAGTGCCAATTTCGTCAATGATGATGACTTCAGGGGTATGGTTTTCGACCGCCTCAATCATGACAGCATGTTGTTGGTTAGGATGAGAAACCTGCATGCGGCGGGCTCGGCCAATAGCTGGATGAGGCACATCACCATCGCCAGCTATTTCATTGGATGTGTCAATGACTATCACTCTTTTGTTGAGCTCGTCTGCTAGGACTCGAGCCATTTCCCTTAATTTAGTAGTTTTACCTACTCCAGGCGGGCCCAAAAAAAGGATTGATTTGCTTGACTCTACTAAATCGCGAATTATATGAACGGTGCCTGTTATAGCGCGACCAACGCGGCAGGTTAGGCCAATAATCTTCCCTGAACGGTTACGCAGACAAGAAATCCGATGGAGTGTTCGCTCTATGCCTGCTCGATTGTCTCCACTAAACTCGCCAACATGGCTTACAGCATAGTCGAGGTCTTCTTGTTTTACTGGCTGATCTGCTAACAAGGTAGTGTGTCGGTCATGGTAGCGTGCTTCTGGCTTACGCCCAAGATCAAGAACAATCTCTACCAGCCCGTTGGTGTCCTTATCCAGTGGGGTTCTGACACGCTCTGGCAGTATGGCTAGGAAGGAGGCTAAATCGTCAGCAGGGGGGATAAATTCCATTCAAGTTCTCCGTTGGGGCTACTCAATTACAACTTTCAACTTCTGAACGCTAGCAAACTTTAAAATTTCTTCTGGCACGCGCTGGCCTGGAACAATCAAAGGTATTCCTGGTGGACAAGGGGCAATAAGCTCGGCAGCTACACGACTAACGGCTCGGTGTGCTGGGAGAACCTCTTGGGGCATCATTACTGCTTGACGGGGTGAAAGGATTTGAATAACCTCAGGCGGACGCCAGCCAGCGTGTAGTCTGGCAGAGACAACGGACTCATCCAATAATTGGTTTAAGTGTGACCGCAACGTGGCTAAGGCGGACTGCAAGGTGTTTAAGTCAGACATGGTTGTGCCTAAGCCAAGCATGAGTAAAGTTCCTTTGCCTAAAGTGGCTTCAGGGAAAACACCTTGGCTCGTGAGGAAATCGTAAAACACTTGTGGCTCTGCTTGTCTTAGCTTTACAAGGATGTGTGCTGGGTCAATCTGGTCTCTCGGCTGGTACACCACAAGTTCGGGGAAGGTTTTAAGTGTGTCGATAAGGTCAGTGCTATAACAAAGCAACTGCTCAACTGCTGCCTGCCCTTTGTGACCTTCCAGCGTGTTGAGAGTTTGTTCAATTGAAGAAAGCAGGATATAGCTGGGACTTGAGGTTTGCAAGAGGTTTAAAGCTGCTCTTAATGCATGTGGCTCAATCGAGGAGTTTTTGCCTAAGTGAACTAAACCTGTTTGGGTAAGAGCAGTAAGGGTTTTGTGGAGAGAATGAACAACTATGTCAGCCCCTGCCGAAAGTGCTGAGCAGGGCATGACAGAATTAGGCAGCAAGTGGGCTCCGTGAGCCTCGTCTACAATTAACGGAACGCCATGGAATTTGCACAGATGAGCTATTGCTGCAATATCGCTTATGGCGCCTGCATATGTGGGTGACACCACCACGACTCCTGCAAGCTCGCCTCCACAGCGCGTTAGCACGCGCTCAGCCGAGGTTGCTAAAACTGGACCCCAGATACCCCAGTCGTCATCCCATACACTCTCGTACCAGACAGGGAAAAGTCCACTTAATATAAGCCCATGAATGACTGAACGATGAGCATTACGAGGCACTAAGACAGTTGAGCCGCGAGCAGCAAGCGTAAACATGGCAGCCACAAGTCCAGCCGATGCGCCATTTAGTGAGAGCATCGTTTCACTTGCCTGCCACAGGCAAGCTGCCCGGGATTCTAGATCGGCTAGGACTCCTGTGGGCGAGCTTAGCTCATCAAGTCCTGGGAGTTCGGTCAAGTCTTGCCTCCAGGTCTCCGTTGGTATGGCTGAGCTGTTGTCACCCAGGCGTCCTTTATGACCAGGTGTATGGAACGAAGCAGACTCAAAAGCAATATGACGAGCCATGGCGTCGTTAAGCGGACTAATAAGTTTTGCAGAAATACTTTGGACTTGGGACCCTACAGAGGACCTAGGATATTGCAGCAACGTTGTGGCTTGGGTCAACTGGTTGGATCAGCTCTGAGCTGTCTTTAGAGCCTTCCTGGATCCAATTGCGCTGTAGCTGGTGTGCCAAGCAGGCCCTGTCCTTACAGGCCAAGTATAACACTGGGTTGATCGAGAGAAAAGCCCTGGTTTTGGAGTCTTTGGTGTATATGTAATGGAGATCCAGAAGACATGCCTGGTAAGCTTGACGTGTGATTATGCACCACTATATGTGGTGGCATCAAGAAGTTTCACTGGAGAGGTGTCGTTCTAGAAGTCGATGATGTTCTGTACGGAGCTAGACACCTGCTTAACGATTGCCAAGCGTGAAGTGCTGCCCTGCTTCGTCGGTTGCCAGCGTAGCAAGTGGTATGACGTTTATTTGCTCTGCCAGCCTGTATGCCTTGTGCCCTGGATAAAGCACAGCCAACTGCTCCAGTTCGAGATCTTCAAGAGCAATTTTCATTGATGGCGTCACACTTGGCGCATCAACCCGCTTGAATTCGACACCATATCTCTGTGACTGGCACAAAATCTCGGCATAAGGTAGTTTTGTCACATTGGCGTGGACCAATCAACGCAACTGCGCTGCTGCGGCCCAAGGCAGTTTGTATGGCAGATTTGGCGGATGTCCTGTTGATGAGCATTGCTTTATTGTACCTTGAAAATCCCGATACTTCTCCGGGATTTTCAAGGTGGTGGACCGGCCACTACTTCTGAAAACGATAATTCTTGACTGTTTGCCGGTAGCTAATTTCGCCACTCGACAATTGGTATTCAGGCGATCACTGATCCCTGGAAACCCCATTCTGTCGGCACTGTCGGGTTATTACTATATCGACTAATAGAATGGGTCCAAGAAACGTCGGCCAGTGATCATTTTGCGAAAGTGTAAAAGTCTTTGGCTGGTGGTGTTAGTGTAGGCTGCGACACCTAGGGCCACGAGGACATGAAGGTCCTCGCAGCCCTAGGCAGTTAAGTTATGCAGTGCTGTGTAGTCAGCGTTCTAAAACGCTGAGGTCAATTTGGTTGTCTCGGCTAGACCGTGCCTAGACCCGCTTGCCTGTGAGTGCTTGTAGGCGCTGGAGCGCCTGATCCTGGTTGGAGCCCTTCGGGAGCACCCCCTCCAGCTTCCGCTGCCCGTTGCGGAGATTTACCGGCTTGTCCCACTTGACGCCAGTGATGTTATCCAGGCGGCCCCGCAGCATGTTGAACTCCCTCTTGGTGAGCCCGTTTGTGGTGATGCGTACCTTGAGAGAGCCATCGTCCTGAGAGGCAGTCCAGAGGTCTGCAGCACCGGCTGTTGTGTCGGCAGGTCTGGCGGATGTAGCAGTAGATGGAACTGACTTTGCTGCTGTCTGGGCGCCTCTGCCTTCGCTAGACTTTGTGGCTGTGGGGTTGGGAGTGGCTGGTGTGTGGGCGTTAGGCTTGGCAGGCCGCCCCCCGGTAGTTGCTCTGGTCTTCTGGAAGGCTGAGCTCATAGCTGGGATATCCAGGCAGTCGGCGGTGAAGTTGAAGACATTGCGCGTCACGAAGAAGGTAAGCACAAAGGTAATGAGCGCAAGCCCAATCTGCAGCGGGACGTTGTTGAGCGGTGTGTACTTGTCGGCCAATTGGGTGGCAATGAGAAACACAGCAGCCCCAGCACCGGAAGAGGCGATGAGGCGAGCGATGAAGCACTCGGCGGAGTTGACCTTGCTCTGGGTGAGCATGAGACCTCCTGTCATTGGTCTGTATGGATACACAAAGTAAAGATGCAGGGGTTTTGTTTTGCTAAATGAGTGGCAATGACGCTGCACACAGCTTGATCTGTCAGTCTACTTCCAAGGACCAATACCTACGCCACACTCTGGCGCACGTCCGCCGTAGGTAGCCAGCCAATTCTCGGTGCCAGGCACAATCGTGAGGCTAAGCTTGGCGTTGCGTGAGAGCACGTCCTGGGACGTGGAATTGAGCACTACCGTGCCGTCAGCTTTCTGCAGGCGAGAAGGTGTGGCTTTTTCTGCTGCACACACTTCGGCAAAGAGTCCAGGATCGTCAAGCTCGATGATTACCAGTGCCATCTCTTCGCTTTTCTCCTTGCCCTGGCGGCGCTGCTCAATGGCCTTGCGCTGGGCAAGCTCACGGTCAGTGTAAAAGGTAACTGCTCTGCTGGCATCACGCCGGAGAAGATCTGGTCGCAGCTTGGTGCGGACAAGATTGAGGGCTTCCTCTGTGGTGCAGGGGTACAACAGTTTCACTGAGTTCTCCTTAAGGCTATGGAAGATGCGCATGTCTTCCGGATGTAAGACTCCACCTGTTGATGTTGTTTAGCTACCACAGACGGCTGGACTGTGGGTTGAGCTTAAAATACAAGAATAGCTTGGCTGTTATTGTGTTGTTTTTGTGCTAGGAAGACAGAAATACAGTCTCAACCTTAAGAAACCAAGAGATGCTGTGGCAAGCACTTCTTGGTTTCTTA
>JACQVM010000234.1 GCA_016209785.1 Candidatus Melainabacteria bacterium
ACTTGTTGCTAAGTTATTCATCCATTTGACCGTATCTTTCATGTCTGGCATCATGGCCGCTTGGTACAACATGAGACTGCGTTGGTTGCCTAAAGGATTAGGTATTGAATGGCTCTACTTGAAATCCGGAACTTATCGACGGTCTTTGACACTGAAAATGGACTGGTTCAAGCGGTTGATGACTTGAGCGTGAGTGTTGAGGCAGGGTCAGTGTTAGGCATCGTGGGAGAGTCAGGTTGTGGCAAGTCAGTTATGTCGCTTTCCATATTGCGTTTGGTGCCGCCGCCAGGAAGAATTGGCTCTGGCGAGGTTTTGTTTGCTGGGGAGGACTTGCTTAAGCTTGCTGAGCCAAAGATGAGGACCGTGCGAGGAAACCAGATTGCCTTAATTCCACAAGATCCTATGACGTCCTTAAATCCAGTGTACACAGTTGGTGAGCAAATTATTGAGGCCATCGTACTTCATCAAAAGGTAATGTCTAAATCAGCAAGACAAAGAGCTATTGAGGTGCTTGACAGGGTGCGTATTCCTCAAGCTGCCAGTCGGATAGATGATTATCCACATCAATTTTCTGGCGGCATGCGCCAACGTGTAATGATAGCTATGGCTTTGTCTTGTGAGCCGAGATTGTTAATTGCGGATGAACCTACAACGGCACTAGATGTTACTGTACAGGCACAGATACTTGATCTTTTAAGGAGAATTCAAAAAGAACAAGGTATGTCCATTTTGCTTATCACTCACGATCTTGGTGTTGTGGCTGAGATGTGTGATATGGTGGCGGTGATGTATGCTGGCTCAATAGTCGAATATGCGTCTGTGGTTGAGCTCTTTGCTAGGCCTAAGCATCCTTATAGCATTGGACTCATGGCTTCAGTTCCTCGTCCAGGAACTACGCGCCTTGTACCTATAGATGGGCAGCCACCAAGCCTATTGGATTTGCCACCTGGTTGTCGTTTTGCTGATCGTTGTCCGCTTGTAGAGGCACGGTGCCGGCTTTCGATTCCTCCCTTGGAGGAAAAGACTCCCGGGCATTTTGCTCGCTGTGTAGTTGTTCCTAGTGAGCTTGGATCAGCTACTTTGTCAAAAGTAGCGAGCTAAGCTAAGTTGGCAGTGAGGTAATAATGAGAGACCTAACACGCATTGCTACTACAAGCCAACAGAGAGCCCAGGAGGCTTTATGGATTGAATCTTGTCACCCTGGCTGGGACCTAGTACTTATGGAACTAGCAGGACAGGCGGCCTCTCAAGTGGTGCTGTTGCTCTTGGAGCGCAACCTCGGAAAGGTAGCTGTTTTTTGTGGGCGAGGCAACAATGGTGGAGACGGCTTTGTGGTGGCACGTTATCTTCATCTTTGGGGTGTGCCCGTTAGTGTGCATGCTATTGAGGGACTTCCTAGCCGCGACAATTCTGTCAATCGCGGCATTTTAGAGAAGCTTGGTGTACAGGTTGATATTGTTGACTATGGCAATCTGGAGCCAATGCAAAGGGCACTTTCCGAGAGTGTTGTGGTAATTGATGCACTGCTTGGTACTGGTTTGGATCGGACAGTTGAAGGCGTATACAAGGAAGTTATTGATAGCATAAACAACAGCGGAAAGCCAGTTGTAGCTATAGATGTTCCAAGTGGTGTCAACTCAGATACAGGGCAGATCATGGGCTGTGCCATCAAAGCAATGACAACGGTAACCTTTGGCTACCTGAAAGCAGGTTTTTTGTGCTATCCAGGTGCTCAGCTTTGTGGTGAGCTTCACTTGGTGGATATTGGTTTGCCATCACTAGAGTCCCACTTAAATTCTTTGCCAGATAAGTCAAATTGGCATCTGTCAACTGTCCAACATGTGCGCAAGTTGCTGCCTATCAGACCAAAAGATGCTCACAAAGGAACCTTTGGTCATGTGCTGACCATCGCTGGTAGCCAGGATATGATGGGGGCGGCACATTTGGCTAGCCAGACTGCGCTCAAGTCTGGAGCTGGTCTTTCAGTATTGGCTACTCCAAAGTCTTTGCTGCACCGCTTGCCGGCAGATGAGGTTATCTGTCGGGGTATAGGTGAAACTACATGTGCCACCATTGCCGTAGAGGCGATAGCAGATCTTCAACCAGAACTGGAGCAAGCCTCTGCTATTATCTTGGGCCCTGGGCTTAGTTTAAATGCAGATACCATCAGGTTTGTTCACGAGATTGTTCGTTTAATTAAGAAGCCATGCCTTATTGATGCAGATGGGCTGAATGCTATTGCTCAAGATTCAAACTGTTGGCCGGCTGTTGCCTCTCACTTTGTTTTGACGCCTCATCCCAAAGAACTTTCGCGCTTAATGAATGTAGCTGCCTCAGATGTTCAAGCTGACCGTATTGCTTTTGCTCAAAAAGCAGCTAGCCGCTATCGCTGTACAGTGGTATTGAAGGGGGCTCTCAGCATTATAGCTAATCCTGACGAGAAAGTTTTCCTCAACCCAACTGGTAACGTTGGTATGGCAACAGCAGGTTCTGGAGATGTATTGTCGGGCATCATTGGGGGTCTGATGGCTCAGGGACTCGAGCCTTTTGAAGCTGCTGTGGCTGGCACATACATTCATGGTTTAGCAGGTGACATGGCTGCCGCAGAATTGGGTGAGACTGGTATTGTAGCTGGTGACATTGCAAGGTTAGTGCCATTTTCAATCTCGCGTCTGCATACTGAAGACTTTGTTGGAAGTGACCTTGAAGCATGCATACAAATACCTGCTTGACGTTGTACAAGATCTAGGGACAGGTCAGCTTGGTCCTCTAATCAAAAGGCTTCTGGGGTCTGGGGAACAATTGAACGACAAGTGGTGCTAGTCCACAGATGTTTATCCAGTGATAGTTTTCGAGCAAAGAATCAAGTTGCCAATTGCCACATTTCGGGATTGCCAAGACGCTATAATTTGCACAACAACCTCCAGTTTTGTTACAAGATTTTGGTATAGGGCTACCAAATTTTTGAGCGCTATCCTCTGAAATACCAGAGAGAGTTGCCTGTCGACAGGCAAAACATAAACTGGACCCATGGAGTCAGACTGTCGGACCAGAGACCGGGATCTGTTTGGCCGGTTAGCGTTGAAGTAACACATTTAGGAGAGGTAGAAATGTACGACGTTATCATCAAGAATGCGCGTGTCCCCCAGGAGGACAACGCTATCAGGACCAATATCCTGGTAAAAGACGGCAAAATTGCAGGGTTTCTCGAGAACATTGAAGGTATTGAAGCAAGAGAAATTATTGATGCAGAAGGGCACCTGACGCTGCCTGGTTGTATTGACTCGCACACGCACTTCATGGATCCTGGCTTTGAGCACCGGGAGAACTTCTTCACAGGCTCATCCGCTGCCGCAAGCGGTGGTGTCACCACCGTCATCGAC
>JACQVM010000235.1 GCA_016209785.1 Candidatus Melainabacteria bacterium
ATTCGGAGAGGGAGGGATTCGAACCCTCGCTGCGCTTGTGACGCAGACAGTCTTTCCAGGACTGCACGATAGACCACTCTGACACCTCTCCAAGCAACAGGAGGACATTATATGTTAAACCCTGGACTAAATGCTGGGCAGTTGGCATCACCTACGTCTTAGGGACAGTAAGACAAACCTTCTTGCAACCTGCTTGAATAAGGGGAACAAACTCTTCTGCCTTAAGGCTTGCACCACCAACTAGAGCTCCATCAATGTCGCTCTGTGCCAACTGCTCCTCAATAGTGGCTGCTTTTACACTACCGCCATAAAGTATAGGTACAGCCTCAGCAAAGTCTTTTTTGTGATAGAGATTGTTGATGGTTCCGCGAATAAGCTGAGCCACACGATTAGCTTCGACTGGCTCACACACGGCTCCAGTACCAATTGCCCACACAGGCTCATAGGCAATTATGAGCGAGCTAAGTTCTGTTGCGCTAACATCACTTAATGCTGCAGCTACCTGGCGACTTACAACAGCATCGGTCAGACCAGCCTCTCTTTCATCAACCGTTTCACCGACACACACAATAGGCACAAGGTGGTGCTTCAATGAGGCCTTCAGCTTTAAATTTACACTGGCGTTGGTTTCACCAAAATACTGTCGACGCTCAGAATGCCCTAAAATAACGTACTTCACGCCAAGGTGCGTGAGCATTGGTGCTGATATCTCACCAGTATACGCACCTGCGTCATGGTAATCGATATTCTGAGCACCAACCTCAATGCCTCTTGCCTGCACAAGCTGGACTACTGTCTCCAAGGCTGTAAACGGTGGGCACAGAACAACGCAAGGTAAATTGCCTAGTTCCGCAATAGCCGCTAAGATTGAGTTAACAAGCTCCTCAGCTTCTGATTTTGTTTTGTACATTTTCCAGTTGCCAGCTATTATCACTGGGCGCACACTAGGCACCAACATCCACCTCCCAACTGTCTTTCATACCAAGTTAAGGTTAAGGCAAATTTTAGTCTATTAAGACAACTCGTGACAGGATATCCACAAGAAAATCTTGCTCACTCTCCCAAGAGTTGGTAACCAGCTCCTTAGTCTAGAATTACCTCAGCAAGGGCAGTTTTCAAGCACCCCGGGAACATCACAAGACAAACCAAGGCAGCTTCTGGATAACAAGAGGGTACATAAACTTATGGCCTGCAATGAGAACGAAGCTGCTTTAACGTGCTTGAAAGAACGTTGGCTCAAGAATCCTGAAGACACCCAGGCCATAAGACATTTCCTGGAGCTTCTCCAGGCATCAGGCAAGAAAGGGCTAGCAGTCCATATTCATCGAATATGTCAAGACCCTCAGTCCTTCTATAAAAATCCTCAGACATTAGCTGAAGTTGGTTTCCAACTTATAGACAATCGTCACTACGATATAGCGGCAATGTTGCTTAAGCAGTGCCTGAGCCTTGTGCCAGATGAGCCCTTCGTCAACTATGAACTTGGCTTTGCGCTCATGCTACTGAGAAAGGTTCAAGAGGCAATTCCTTACTTTGAGTATGCTCTTGTCAAAGTGGATGACTTTGACACCAGACTAAATCTGGCTGCTTGCTACATATCAACAAGACAGGTTAACAAAGCACAAGAAATGATTAATAGCATGTCTGCTTTTACCTTAACTGCCCAAGAAGCATCTGAACTAACCCATCAGCGGATGGTACTCAGGCGACTGGCTGAGCTTACGTCGAAGGGCCGGCTTGGTGCTCGCGACTGGCAATATGTCCAGTATGGCAGTTTATTGGTGCGTCCATTGTCAAAACAATTTGCTACAGACGCAAGTTTATGGAGTGAAACTTATTTTGATATAGGCACAACGTTGCTTACCTTAAGAGGAATTCTAGATGGTCTAGGTGAAACCTTTGAGCTAGTTGAGTTTTTAGACAGCCCGTCAGAACCACTAGCAACAGCTCTAGCAGACGTTCTGGGAACAGAGTGCGAACCATATGATCGTAAGGTTCGGCACACGCCCACACTTTTAGTAACCACCTGGGCAGGCAATCTCATTAAGATTTACAAGGACTTAACTGCCCACACCCTGGAGCGTAGCCTCTTTGCCTATGGTCTTTCGTCAGAGAGCTCATTGCCCATCACCCCAGATATTGTTGGGGTTCTTCAACCTGCATGCATCATGCCGTGGGAAGCAGGCTCTTCAACCGATTCCTTCCCCGCAGCCCGAGAAGCAAAAACAGACACTTACAGGGATGCTGCAGACAAAATAATGAGCAAGATGCACCTAATGAAAGCAGATCCAGAAATAATAAAGAACGTTCAAGAGGCTGTAAGCTATTACACCTTAAAACGAGAGCGTCTTGTTCTGGGTAACCAAGGAGTTTATCCGCAACGGCCCCAATATAGAGCTGAGGTACCTCTAAATGAATCCTCTTAAGAGATTTGCATTGGCCATCTCTTATGTCACCTGCCTGCCCCTGTTGAGAGACCCTGACGGGCAACTTCTCCCAGGTCTGGCCAAATACTTGCCGGCAGTTGGGATTCTCCTGGGGTGCCTAATGGCAGGTTTAGCAATTGCCCTTAAGGCAATTTGTTCTGATAGTTTAGTTGTCGGTGTCATTCTTACCTTAAGCTGGCTCATCATAACCGGCGGCATTCACTTTGATGGCTTAATGGATACCGCTGATGGTGTCTTCTCCCACCGTGAAAGAAGCCGTATGCTGGAAATCATGGCTGACAGCCGGGTTGGTAATTTTGGTGTCATGGTAGGCTTTGGCATTATATCTACCAAGATTGCTTGTCTGGCAAGCCTCAACTCCAACATACTCTGGCTCACTCTCCTGGTTGTTCCTTCGTGGGCACGTTGGTGCGAAACTTTTACTATTGGCGCCTTCCCGTATTTACGCGAGCAAGGGTTGGGTAAAGTTTGGCATGACACCATAGGGTGGCCAAGTGATCTCATTGTATCCGCCATACCACCCATACTACTTACCATTATCTTGTCGGCCTCCGGAAATTTACTGTCCTTATTGATAGCACTAGCTACAATCCTGTCAGGCTTAGCTTGTGCTTTTTGGCTTAAGAGTATTCTCTGGGGGCATACAGGTGATACCTATGGGGCCACAGTTGAGTTAGCAGAGACTGGAGCACTTTTAGCAACAGCGCTGCTTGTTCACTTACCTCACTGACACAAGTAACCTAAAAGCCGCTCACTGGTGCCCCTGGCGTTGGCGATCCCGTCTCCTGGGAGCCCCCCTCGAATCGCTTACCACCACCTTCCAAAGCCCTTTCAGCTTCTGCTTGCTGTCGAGCTAGATCTTGTTGAATGCCTTCCTGCCAGCCCTGCAATTGTCTCTGGTATTCCCCACGATCATGCTTAATTTGCTCAATAACCTTTAACTTCTTAGCTCGATATTCTGCAACCTTGAAAATCTCTGTTTCTCGGTTACGTCTTGCACCCTCACTGATTTCAGCAAACTCATCAATAGTAGAGCCTTTATCAAGGGCTTTCTTCAACAAGTACCGATTTAAATCAGACATTCCTATAGGCTCAATCTTGGTTAAGAGTACACACAAGTAATGTGCATTATCCTCATCGTCTATCAAGTCCTTCAAAACTTTACGAACAAGGTCGTCCATGCCCAAAGCCTTCACCTCTTTAGCAAACTTAAGAGCCTCAGGCACTGTCTTTATTCCTGTGTAGGCTCTTTCCATTGCCAAGTGTGCTACATCATTCAGTGCAACCTCTTGAGCCTTTCTAGCCAGATCATATAGGTCACTAAGATTAGTGGCATTTTGAATCAATGCATTAATTGCTTGTCTCGTAATCTCAAAAAACTGATACTGCCGTGACTTAAGAGCTACCTCAATAAAATCCTGTCGTGTAGAGCAAAGCGACAAAGCCTTGCCCATACATTGGCGCCGCACTTCCATCATTGGGGTGGCAAACTCGCCGGTAAGAGAAGCAATGGCAAGACACTTAGGCACATCATTTGCAGAATCCAAAACTGCAAGCACAAGTGGTTGAGCCTTGTCAAACCTACCAGATCTCATATAGCGATGGGCCTTTTCTAACTGAATCTGTGACTCCACTGCCAAAGGTGAATTAGGCCAGGGCTGCCGAGCATAAGCTGTGAGTGATACTAAATTCAGTATTATGACCAAGGAAATCCACAACCAACACTTCGTTAAGAGCTTGAGCAACAAAACATTCTGGTGGTGCAAGCACATATCAACAATACCCCTTTGAAGATTATTCTACAGAAGGCATCCACTGGTCTAACTAAAACCTAAACATGAGCGTAGCAAGTTCGTTGGGAGTCATGGTCAGCTCAAACTGAGAACCGTCAGAAAGAATTACTAAACCTTCGGAAGATCTTTGTGCTTCACTGAGCAAACACCTCTCAATGCTCTGCCAAGGAAACTCGGTTGAAACACAAACCACCTGGACAGAAGAAGTTAAATTTAAAAGTCTCAGGAAAACCTCCTCACCTTCCTTGCTACAGTATAAAGCGCTAATGCGCACAGATGGATTGTCCATTCTTATAAGACAATGCGAGCTTTTCTCGGTAGATCGGAAAGCCAGCGCTGCCCACAAACAACCCTCAAACTGCTCGGCTAGCTGGTAAGCCTCAGCAATTGTTTTATCTGACAAAAGTTCAGACACATTAAGCCCTCCGTCGCCGCTTTCAGCGGCTCCTCCGGGCGTAAAGCTCGCTCGCTGCGACCGCACATGTCGCTCTTGCTCGCTCGATCTTTGTGATCCAATGTACCTCCGGGCAACAATTTGCTCGGCTGCAACCAGCTCACCGCGGCTGCCGCCTCGCTCGACTTCTGTCAGAGCAGATTTCAATGGCGCCCAACCATACCTGACATGATTTTTCCCCAAACATAATGCCCCGGGCGTATCAATATGTGGCCCAGCACCACCGCCACGTGTCCTCAGACGTCCACGAGAAAGCTGAGAGACCGACCTTAAGACTGTAAGGCTGACATAAGAACCTATTGCACCGTACTCAGGCAATCCGGAATTAAGAAACAACTGTCTATTGGCTACAAAGAACCTTTGACAAGGAAACCGGCTAGGCTGTGCTTCGCAGCCTATGGGGACCATATTAAGCCCTCCGTCGCCGCTTTCAGCGGCTCCTCCG
>JACQVM010000225.1 GCA_016209785.1 Candidatus Melainabacteria bacterium
CCGCTATAGTGACCACTATAGTCACTATGTAGTGCTACACTCGTGCTACGCTCATGCTACGCACCTGATATACCCGCCATTATTAAAGTCTTACCCAAAAAACAAGAATCTTGCACAACATAACTTTAGTGATTATTTTCCTTAAGCTCTTTGCCTGTCGCTATGTCCTATAATTTCTCTAGGCTTGATAAGCTTTTACAAACAGTACCTGTCTGTAGGAAATGGCAATGCATGTTGCTTATATAGTTTTGTTAGGCACAGAAGTACTCCTTGGGCTTTTGCTTGTATCACTCATTCTTTTGCATGCACCCAAGGCAGAAGGGATGGGTGGCATCGGGGGAGCAGCTTCAGTTTTTTCTGGAAAACGAGGAGCAGAAGCTGGATTGAACCGCCTAACCTGGATTGTAGCTTCACTATTCTTACTGGTTTGTGCCTTGCTGGGCTTTGGGATTATTAGAGGTTAATGTCCTTCAAACTGCCTACTAGTCAAGAGAAAGCTAACTTCGTACACAACCAGTTTGAACGCATCGCCAGGCGGTATAACCTAACCAACGATGTCATTAGCTTAGGCATGCACCGTTTTTGGAAGGAAAAGGCCATCAGTCAGCTCGATTTACGTGCAGATGGCACATATCTTGATGTTTGCTGCGGAACCGGGGACCTGGCACTACGCATTGCCCGGCAGCTTGGTCCTAATGGGCGTGTCGTAGGTATTGACTTTTCCAGCAGCATGCTAGACATTGCCGCCCAACAGGCTAGGGAAAGGGCAGTAGAGGCTGCCGTTGAGTTTGTCAAAGGTGACGCTCAGAATTTACCGTTTCCGGCTCACTATTTTGATGGCGCTGTAATTAGCTTTGGACTACGTAACCTAACTGATTTAGTACAAGGCATAAAAGAAATGGCCCGCGTGGTAAAGCCAGGAGGTCGCGTGGTCAATCTTGACCTTGGACATCCTAGCCTGCCTTTATTTACACCACTGTACCAAGCATATTTCTCTTACATCGTTCCTATCCTGGGGGCTATTTTGCAAAGCAACCGGCAAGCGTATACTTACCTCCCTCAGTCCCTTAAAACTTACCCGAACTCACAAGAAATTGCTAATATCTTTCGGAGCTCAGGGCTTAAGGATATTGCCTTTCACCAACTTGCGCTTGGCTCTGTAGCTTTGCACGTGGGGACTGTAGAGTGACCCCAAACCCTGACATAACCAAGCAAGCCAAATCACTGTTTGTCTCAGTTGGTGATATTTCAGCAGATGAACATACTGCACGCCTTGTTGCTCAGTTGCACCAGCTTTTGCCAGAACTTCACATCTGGGGCATGGGCGGGCCTAAAATGGACACTTGTGGAGCAGAGCTTTTATATAACTGCCAGCACTTTGCTTGTGTTGGGGTTGTAGAAACACTGAAGTTCTTACCGTTTTTTGCTAGGCTTACTGCTCAGCTTGTGTCCGAGATAGGCAAGCGCAAGCCTGATGCTGTGTTGCTGGTAGATTTTGGCGGCTTCAACTTAAGACTTGCTCAAGCCTTGCGAGCTAAGTTTAAGCATTTGCCTATCATTTACTTTATTTCTCCTCAAGTTTGGGCTTCGCGACCTTGGCGAATGAAGGTAATAGCTAAAACCATAACCAAGATGCTAGTCATCTTCCCTTTCGAGGAGCCTCTTTACTTAAGCCACGGGGTAGATGCTTCCTTTGTTGGTCATCCGCTTACAGAAAGTCTCCATACTGCTGAGAACTCCGTCAATCGCAGAAAGTTTTGTCAAAAATATGGCTTGAATCCTAACAATACCCTTATTGGAATTTTCCCAGGCAGCCGGCGCCGTGAAATTAAAGACCTCCTGCCCGTAGTCTTACAGGCTGCCAACTGGCTCCTTAAGGAGCGCCCAGAACTTCAGTTTGCTATTTCCCAAGCTAATGCACTGCTTGCTAAGGACATTTTGCAAGTCATGGACCAACCTGGCTATGCCTATGGTAAAAACATTTGCCTTATTGATCCAGCCGATAGCCAGGCTCTTATGACTGTATCCGACTTACTTTGGGCAAAATCAGGAACAACAACACTCGAGGCAGCTTTGCTTAATAAACCAACACTAATCTACTACCGAGGAAATTGGCTTAGTTTCCTGCTGTTCCTTACTTTTAAACAAGTAAAGTACGTTGGCTGGCCTAACATTCTTGCCGGCCATATGATGTTTCCTGAGTTGTTACAACTAGATTGTCGAGCGGAGAAACTCGTAAGATATAGCTGTGATTGGTTGGATGTACCAGGGCTTAAGGCCGAAATTGCCCGGGATCTTTGTCACATTGGCACTCAATTAGGACAAGGCAACTTTGTCACCAATGCTACAAGATACATCCTCGAGATACTTGCCCAAGGACCAAAAGAACTTGCAACCAACAAATAGCGCTCTCTCCACCATGCCAGCAATTTATCTTAGGCTGCTCAACTACATTCGCCCTTACTGGGTACCATTTGTTGCAGGCTTAATTGCTGCTATACCAGGAGGTGGAATAGATGGTGCAATTGCTTGGCTGGCTGGTCAAGGTTTACAACGCATCTTTGTTGAAGGACAGCAAAACCTAATTTACTTAGTTCCCATTGCCGTTCTTGTTATTGCTGCCCTGCAAGGAATCTTTCGTTTCCTGGAAGCCTTTTGCATAAGGTATGTAGGCGCAAGTGCTATTAGAGACCTGCGAAACAAATTGTTTACCCATATAGAAACACAGCCCCTGCTTTACTTTCATGGACAGTCTTCCGGGGTATTAATTGGCCGCCTTACCAATGACGTGGCCATTATCGAGCATGCCATTTCACAAACATTCCAGTCCATGATTAGCCGCACCATTACTTTATTGTCTTTAGTGGCGGTACTCCTGTATCAAAGCTGGAAACTTAGCCTCATTGCACTTTCTATACTTTCTTTCATAGTTTTACCTGTCATCATCTTAGGAAAGAAAATACGCAAATCCAGCCGTGGAGGACAAGAGGCCATCGGCGATTTGGTATGCGTCCTTTCAGAGTCCATTCAAGGAGCCAAAATTATTCAGTCATTTAATCTGGAAGATTTCCAGATTTCTCGCTTTAACAGCACAAATCAAAACTTTTTCCACAACACCATGAAGGCAGTACGAGCTGAAGCCATGATGTCACCAATTCTAGCCATGATTGGTGCCCTCGGCATTGCAGCTGTCATATGGGTTGCAGGTTACCAAGTAATTCACCATCATATGACCTTGGGCTCTCTTACATCGTTTGTTATTGCCCTTCTTCTTCTCTATTCTCCTATCAAGAATCTTGGACGCATCAATGGCATTGTTCAACCTGCGCTGGCAGCAGCGTCACGTGTCTTTGAAGTGCTGGACCGCGAAAGCAATCTCAAAGATTCACCGGACGCATTTAAGCTTAAGCCTGGTCCGCACCACATCAAGCTCTCGCATGTCCACTTCCAATACCCAGGAGCACCTGATATAGTGCTCACTGATATCAATCTAGAAATCCCGTCTGGGCGCATGGTTGCCCTTGTTGGTCTTTCTGGCGCTGGCAAATCGACTCTTGCCAATCTGGTACCACGGTTTTTTGACCCTACAGCCGGAACCATCTTCATTGACGGTGAACCACTACAACATTACACCTTAGCGTCACTTCGCTCCGAAATTGCAATGGTAACCCAAGACAATTTCCTCTTTAACATGACAGTGCAAGAAAACATTCGTTTAGGCAAGATCGACGCTACAGAAGACGAAATTGTTATGGCTGCAAAGGCAGCTTATTGCCATGACTTTATTACCGAGCTACCACAAGGGTATAAAACAGAAATTGGAGAGCGTGGCGTGAGACTGTCTGGCGGTCAGCAGCAGCGCCTGGCTATTGCGCGTGCTTTCTTAAAGAATGCACCTATTCTTATTCTTGATGAAGCCACAAGCTCACTAGATAATGAGTCAGAAGCCATGGTACAAGCAGCGCTGAATAATCTAATGTCCGGCCGCACTGTCATTGTAATTGCACACCGGCTATCAACTGTGCGGCATGCTGATCAAATAGTTGTTTTAGAAAATGGCTCAATAGTTGAAACTGGAACACATAGTTCGCTAGCAGAAGCCAATGCAACATACACCAGACTTCTTACTGCCCAGTTCCAGCGCCCAGAAATGAGCGCAGAGTCCAGAGGTGAGTCCTAAGGGCTCACCCTTAGGAGGGCAGGCTGCTTACAAGCAATGCAGCATGGGCTTGAACCCCTGCCGCATCTACCGCTGAAAGACCTGGCGTTAACGCCGGGGTCTGCCCACATTGGCATGCAAATCCCCAATTGAGCGAGCTTGCATGCGTTTGTCTGTTGGTGTATCGTGATCAGCATGTGGTTCATGTTCGACCGGAGAATCAGTCATGGGAAAAGAGCAGAAACAGAAGAAAGAACAAAAAAAGAAAGCTAGCAAGACTATGAAGGAAAAGAAAGCCGCCAAGGCCGAGAAAAAGCGCGGTCAATAGGCAAATCTCCGCCCTTAAGGGCGAGCTGCTTACAAGGGATGACCCGGTTGCGCAGTACATAATCAAGAGGCTTGCCATAAGTGTAGGGCAGCCGTTGTGGGCTGTGGTAGATGAACTTCGATTCTGCCTACAGCTACCCTTGCGAACTCATTTGGGAATAACTGGCGTGCAATACCCTGCCACCCGGCATGCCAAATGATTATTGGCATCAAGCAGCCTACACTGGCAGCACGCCATGTTTCTTCTTATACGTTTGCAATTTCTTGGTAGCGTAAGCATTGAATCGACTGATTAGCTCCTGGCGCAGATTGGCACCCGGGACAATACCATCGATTATCATTTCTGAAGCGAGCCTATAGATATCCACATCCTCACGGTATTCAGCTCTTTTGGCCTCTATAAATGCTCCCCGCTCTGATTCAGGTAGCTCCATAATCTTGTTGTAGTACACTGCATTGACTGCCGCCTCAGGTCCCATAACAGCAATACAAGCAGTTGGCAAAGCAAGACATGCATCAGGTTCAAAGGCTGGACCACACATAGCGTACAGTCCGGCACCATATGCCTTGCGCACAATTACAGAAATCTTGGGAACATCCGCTGAGCTCATTGCCGAAATCATCTTTGCTCCAGTACGGATAATACCTGCACGCTCAACTTTAGTACCAATCATAAATCCTGGGACATCAGCCAAAAACAACAACGGAATATTGAAGGCATTACACAACCACATAAAACGTGCACCTTTGTCCGCGGAATCAACAAACAAGACACCACCTTTCACCTTAGGTTGATTAGCTAAAATACCCACAGCCCGCCCACCCAGCCTAGCAAGGCCAGTGATAAGTTCAGGTGCAAATAGCCTTTTTACTTCAAAAAACGAGCCTGCATCAACCAGTCGATCAATGAGCTGGTACATATCAAAAGGCACATTTTCCTTTTCAGGAATAATTTCTTCTATGCCCTTCTCAAAAACTGGCGGCTCTTGAGGAGGTAGCCTCGGCGGCATCTCATCACAGTTTGTTGCTATAAAACGGAAATACTGCTTGCAAAGTTGAATTGCCTCTTCTTCTGAGGTCGCTAATATGTCGCCACATCCACTGACAGTGCAGTGCATACGTGCACCGCCCATCTCTTCAAGGGTTACCTTCTCACCAATGACCATCTCAGCCATGCGTGGCGAACCAAGATACATGGACGCGTTGCCTTCGACCATGATTACTATGTCGCAGAAGGCTGGAATATATGCTCCACCAGCTGCAGATGGCCCAAACAAGAGACATATTTGTGGGATAAAACCAGACAGTTGAACTTGATTGTAAAATATCCTGCCTGCACCCCGGCGTCCAGGAAACATCTGAACCTGATCTGTTATACGGGCTCCAGCAGAATCCACCAGGTAAATGAGCGGCACCTTTAAACGTGCTGCAGTTTCTTGAATGCGAATTATCTTTTCAACCGTACGCCACCCCCAGGAGCCAGCTTTAATTGTCGAGTCATTGGCCATGAAGCACACTGCACGTCCTTCAATCTGGCCAATCCCAGTAATCACACCGTCGGCTGGTAAATCTGGCTCAAGACAATTGGCAAATAATGCATCTTCAATTTCATAGCCTGGATCAAGCAACAACGACAGTCGCTGCCTGGCAAAAAGCTTGCCATCCTCTTTGAGCTTTTGATGGTACTTAGGAGCTCCACCTTTCTTGACCTGCTGTGAGGCCTGATTAAGATCCACTTTCTTTTGCTTCTCTACTGTCAATTCACCAACCATCCTGACTAATGTCCTTAAAATAAGTAAATAGCTGTGACCCGTATTTTACAGCCAGCTAGCTAACCAAAGGATTTTATGCGGCTAATCATATAGCTATTGAGATCATTGGCACAACAGACCACGTGCTAGTAATCATGTGGATATAATTGGCTGGGTGAAGACAGGTCGTGGCAAAACATATGCATACAAGCAGAAGAACCTTCCTTAGAAACTCTGCTTATTTAGTAACGTCTGGTCTGGCCAGTGCTCTTTTAGAAGCATGCCTGACCGATCATGATACTTTAGCTGCTAATGAGACACTGCAATCACTGGCTGGCGTGTCAACTAAATATACAATTGCTCCCTGGACCGGAGATGATTTTACTCTAGGACACCGGCTACGCGATCATGATCTTCCTGTGCTTCCCACGCACTCGGACAAGTCAATTGATCTTGTCATTGTAGGTGGTGGCATAGCTGGATTAGCCACTGCCTATTATTTGCGTAACGAAAACTTTCTGTTGCTAGAGCAATATTCTGAGCTGGGAGGACAATCACGCGGGCAAACATATCGAGGAATTGATTATTCCCTTGGGGCTGCCTACATGGGCACCAATGATGGAATCTACGCACAGTTGTTCTCTGAGCTGGGCATCTCACCGACAGAACTTCATGAAACTAAAAACGCCTGGCACTGGGACAACAAATGGTTTGCTGGCGTTAGCGGAGATACCAAGGACACAATATATCGCGAATTAAAGCGCTTTATCGTAGACTGCCAACCAGTGTGGAAACTCAAGCCCAGCGGGGAGCCACGATTGCCGCTACCTTCTGGTGAACTAACACGACTAGATAACACGCTATTTGCTTCTTATTTACGCGGATATAATTCACAATTTATGTCCTTAATGGACAGCTTTTGCAAATCATCTTGCTGCGCGCCACCCAATCAACTGTCAGCGCTGGCAGGCTTTTACCTTGCAGAAGATCTTGTCTGCCCCAGCTATGTGTTTAAGGGAGGCAACCCAGCCATTGCTCGTGCGCTTAATGAGAAGATAGAAAACTCTGGACAAGGACGCTGCCTCACTGGAGCATTTGTCTGGAGAATAGACCTGAAAAGCGATGGGGCATCAGTAGTGTACAGTGCTTCTGATGGCACCGTACATAGAGTTGACTGCAGGCAGGTCATCGTGACTGCACCGCCTTTAGTGGCATCACGAATTGTTCCAGAACTAAATGACAAAGTAAAGGCAGCACTACTTTGGTTTAAGTACGGCTCTTATCTAGTTGCCAATTTATGCCTCACTCAGAAGGTCTTCCATGGCGCATATGATAATTGGCTCGGAAGTCCCTTTACCTTTGCCGATATCACACTTGCTGAGACACCATATCTGGCAACTAATACCTACAAGAGCAAAATGGGTCAGGTGCTTACGGTTTACCAGCCATATACCAATGTTTCGCCTGGACGGGCTACCTTATTAGCAGGCAACCGAGATGAGCTTGCTGGGTTAGTAGTGGAGCAAGTATCTAGACTCGTGAAGGACCTGGAAAAGCATCTCGAGAAGATAGTCCTTACACGCTGGGGACATGCCATGGCCATAGCCAGACCTGGGATGTTCAGCAAGTTAACTGAGCTACAGTCCTTAAACACCGGACCAGTCATCCTTGCCCACTCCAGCATGGAAGGCTTGCCATCTGCCGAATCAGCCATTAGTGCAGCTCGCCTTGCCGCCAACAAAGCCCTGTGTATGCGAGGAGACCCCGGCGTTAACGCCGGGGTCTTTCAGCGGTAGATGTGGCAGGGGTTCAAGCCCCTGCCGCATTCCTTATAAGCACCCCGCCCTTAAGGGCGGGGATTTGACTGCAATAGCGCTTAGAGTTCTATCACCACCTATCAGGAGCCGTTGCCACCAGACGATGCTGTGCTATTAACTGGCTTGCCTGAAGTGTCAAAAATCGCTACTGGTGCAAAGTACTCAAGTTCAGACTGTATCTTAGATGCGTCACCGACCACGACAATGGTAAGGTCATCTGCATCAATGTACTTTCTTGCCACCCGGCGAATGTCATCAGCAGTAACCACCATTACTTGATTAGCGTACTTTTCTAAATAATCAGAGGGAAGGTCATAAAGGTCTATTTCAAGGAGTTTGTGCGCCAAGCCCGCCTGCGTCTCTAGCCCCAGTTGATACGACCCAACTAAATACTTCTTTGCCTCCTCCAGCTCTTTATCACTCACTTTTACATTTCTAATACGTTCAAGTTCATAAATAAACTCCTGCAACGAAGGTGAGGTTACCTCTGTGCGGACCGATGCTTCGGCAGCAAAAGCACCAGGTTGCCTGCGAGCTGCAAAACCACTGTATGCCCCGTAGGTATAACCTTTCTGCTCGCGAATATTTAAGAACAATCTAGAGTTACTAGCCCCACCCAATATTTGATTTGCCAGCAAA
>JACQVM010000021.1 GCA_016209785.1 Candidatus Melainabacteria bacterium
CGACCTGCGGTTTACGAAACCGCTGCTCTACCGCTGAGCTACGTCGGCATAGTGGGTAGCGGAGCATTCCTAAACATTATAGGAAATATCCTATACAGGCCTACTGTGTATTGTTTATTGTCCTGTTTACTCAACCCGTTCCAACTAGAAAGTTCCGCTATTCTGCACCTAGTACTGGGGAGAGATGCACTGATTATCTTGTGTCCTGCTTTTAGATATGCGGTCGTTATACTTTAGACATTGTGGGAGCTACAAAGCACAGCTACCGGCTTGTCCCGGAGCTTGTTAACGTTTGGAGACTCTGAAAGGAGCCTGGATGCTTTCTCAATTCTTTAGGGTACGCCTATCCTAAAATGTTCATTGGGGGACTTCCGGACACACGTTACCGTGTTAAAGTAAAAGTATCAATGGTGAGCAGTGGAGCGAAGTCACTGCTTCGAGCCTAGGGGCCCTGTGGAAACTTCAGGTCGGCGCCGATCAGAAACAGCAGCAGGCGAGCCCGCCCCACGAGAAGGACTGGCTGAAACGTGAGGAAATACTGAGCCTTAATCGCAAAAGGCAGCCAGGTAGTAGCAAGAACGCCGCCGCGAAGTAATTCGGGTGGTGTTTTTGTTTGGAGTCCTGGGGTGAGGCAATGCTAGAATTACCACCCGTAGTTCAGTTCTGGCATTGCCAGCATAAGGTCAGCAGGATGGGACTATGATGAGTGAGCCTGATGCCAAGGAGGCAGGGAGTGAAGGCTGCAAGGAACGCAGCAGCCGGAACGGATCTCAGGAATCCGCAGCGACGGAGGTTAAATGACGGAAGTGGAGAGAGGCAAGGACTGCGGTGAGCCGTTGCATTGTAACGCTCCGTCACCGCTTTGCGATTCCTCCGCGTGTGCACCTCGGTCAGCGGCCGAGGGCTCCTCGCCACTCGTTGCTTCCCTCGACTTCGAGTTTAGCTATCGCACGGAGGAGCCGAGGAACGAAGGCGACGGAGGTTAGATGACGAGGTACAGCGAGGCAACAGCGCCGAGGAGGCGGTGGCCGCCGAGCGTATTAACGCCCGGAGGAGTTGCCAAAGGCAACGACGGAGGGCTTATAAGTTGATCCGCAAAACCATCCTAGACAACGGAATCAAAATCATTACTGAGGTTGTCGACGAAGTTTATTCAGCTTCAATTGGCATATGGGTAGACGTTGGTTCTGAAGATGAAAGTGAAAAGAATAATGGTGTTTCTCATTGCCTGGAGCACATGCTTTTTAAGGGCACCAAAACAAGGAGTGCCAAGGATATTGCCTCTGAGATTGAGGATGTAGGAGGCGGGTTAGGTGCTGCTACCTCCAAGGAGAATACTTGCTTTTATGGGCGAGTCATGGGCGATAAGCTGTCGGTCGCTATAGACTTGCTCACAGATATGCTGCTATATGCTCGTCTCGATCCAGAGGATTTAGATTTGGAGCGTCAAGTTATTCTTGAAGAGATAAAGATGTATGAGGACGATCCAGAAGATCTTTCTCAAGAAACTCTAGTAATGAATGTTTGGTCAAATAATCCTTTGGGGCGCCCCATTACAGGAACCTTGGAGACTGTTTCCAGCATTACTAGCCAAATGCTAAGAGAACACGTTGATCGTTTTTATCGCCCAGAAAACATGTTGATTTCCATTGCTGGTAAGTTTGACCAAGAAGCTGCCATAGATCAATTCAAGCAAGCCTTTAAGGAAGTTAGGACTGGAGCACCAAAGCCTCAGACCGCAGCTCCAAAACTAACACCTTGCCTTATCGTCAAGAAAAAAGATATTGAGCAAGCGCACTTGTCGCTAGCGATGCAGGGACTTTCTGTAACTGATGAACGACGTTACGAGCTTGCTGTATTGGACCTTTGCCTGGGTGGCAATATGTCTTCGAGACTTTTCCAGGAAGTACGTGAGAAACGTGGGCTTGTATACACTATCAATAGTTACAAAACAAGCCATCGCTTAACTGGACTCTTTGGCGTTTACGCAGGCACAAGCCCTGCAAAAGTTTCTCAGGTCATTGAACTTATTTTGGAGGAACTTAGACGTATTAAGCAAACAGGGCTTACAGAGCAGGAGCTCAAGCGTGCCAAGACGCAGCTTAAGAGTGACTTACTGCTGGGGCTTGAGTCCATGCGCAATCGTACAAGCCGTAATGCTTATGGAGAGTTATTTTTTGGCAGACAACTTGGGGTAGAAGAAATATGTCGTGACATTGAAAAGGTAAACCACGAAGGCATATATACACTAGCCAATGATCTTATAAGCCATGAAGGCTTATCCTTAGTGCTTGTAGGTCCAGCAAGCCAGTTGCCTACAAACTACACCTTGTCATGCTGAAGATATGTTAGGTTGGAGGTGATTTTCTTGGAGTCGGTTAGGCTTAAGGTAAAACGACTGCCGCATTGCCGCAGCATACCTGCATATGCAACATCTGGGTCGGTAGGGCTTGACATAACAGCAGCGATTGACGAGCCGCTCATATTAGCCCCTGGTGCTCGGGCAAAAGTTCCTACAGGTGTTATTCTAGAGATTCCAGTGGGTTATGAGGGCCAGGTGCGTCCACGGTCTGGGCTGGCAGCTACTGCTGGTATCACCCTTACCAACTCAGTTGGCACAATTGATAGTGACTATCGCGGTGAGCTGATGGTTCTGATTGTTAACCTTGGTAGTGAGCCATATACATTTTGTCCAGGAGAACGCATTGCTCAACTAATAGTAGCTCCTGTGCCCAGAGTTGAGGTAGTGGAGGTGGGTGAACTTAACCCAAACAACGAAAGGGGTTCAGGTGGCTTTGGTTCCACGGGTAGAAACACTCTACAGTCCCGCAGTGGTCCTTTGTCATAAGGACAGATCACTTTCAAAGTACCTTTCTTTTTTTCCTTTCATTCTGAAATGCTCCAAGGGAGCTACTATCCTTACATGGAACGGCAATTAGAGGGCTAAAGCATGACTGAAGACATAAAGGTCGCTATTGCCGGAATCAATGGCAGAATGGGACGTGCTAGTGTACGTGCTATTGGGTCAGTCAGTAATCTTTCTCTTGTTGGTGCTTTTGGTAAGCCAGGTGCAAGCTATGTTGGGCAAGACGTCGGAGCTGTTGTCTCCACCTTGAATACTGGTATACTGGTCAGCAACGGATTTCTAGATGTTCTGGCTCAAGGTAATCCTGACGTCCTGCTGGACTTTACTTTAGCCGAGGCAGCGTTCCATAACGCTCAACTGGCCCTCCATCATGGTGTTCGACCTGTGATTGGCACCTCAGGGCTTAAAGACAAGGAGATTGAGGCACTGGCTCAACTAGCAGAAAAGTTTAAAGTTGGTTGTATGGTTGTTCCCAATTTCTCAGTGGGGGCTGTCTTAATGACAGAGTTTGCTAAACAGGCGGCAGCTATGTTTGGGCATGTTGAAATTATTGAAATGCACCATACCAGGAAGGTTGATGCCCCATCGGGCACTGCCATGTATACAGCTAGTAAGCTTGAAAGCCTAGGAATTAACTTTAATCCCCAAGAAGTTAAAGAACAAGAACTTCTTCCTGGAGCTCGTGGTGCATCGACAGCTTGTGGGGTGCGTTTGCATTCTCTTCGCTTACCGGGGCTAATATCGCACCAGGAAGTTATTTTTGGCGCCGAGGGCGAATTGCTTACCATTCGACACGACAGCTTTAATGCAGACTGCTTCTTGAAAGGAATAACAACTGCTATCCGGATGGTTATGCAGTTGGATCATCTAGTGGTTGGCTTGGAGCATTTATTGTTTCCTCATCAGGTGCCTCTCTAACAAGGAGAACAACTTTTAATGGCAAGGTCTCAAGCACAAGTAAATGTTGCGATTTTAGGTGCCACTGGCCGTGTAGGGCAGGAATTGCTCAAGGTACTTGATGAGAGAGACTTTCCTCTTGCCGACCTTCGACTTTTAGCTAGTGCCAGGTCCAAAGACACAACAGTAACATTCAAAAGTAAATCTTATCCTGTCCTTGAACCTTCTGAGGACGCTTTCAAGACAATGGATATTGTGTTGGCTTCAGCAGGTGAGGAGATTAGCAAACAACTTAGTCCGCTAGCTGTTAAGCAGGGTGCATGTGTAATCGACAACTCCAATGCCTTCCGGATGGATTCGGCAGTGCCACTGGTGGTGGTTGGTGTCAACTCACAAGCCTTGCATAGTCACAAAGGAATTATTGCCAACCCCAATTGCTCTACTTCTCAACTTGTTGTAGTCCTCAAACCACTTCATGATGTAGCGGGGCTTACAAGGGTAATTGTCTCTACCTATCAGTCAGTCAGTGGGGCTGGTAAGGAAGCTATGGATGAACTGGAGCAACAGACAAGGGCCATTGTAAATTGTGAAGATTACAAGCCTAAGGTTTTTCAACGTCAGATTGCCTTTAACCTAATTCCGCATATCGATAAATTCTTGGATAATGGTTACACCAAGGAAGAAATGAAGATGATTACCGAGACACGGAAAATCCTCGAGTTGCCCCATCTTCCTATCACTGCAACAGCGGTAAGGGTTCCGGTAGTGATTGGTCACAGTGAGTCAGTAACAGTCGAGCTTGACCGGGCAATAAGTCCAGCACAAGCAAGGGAGATTTTAGCGGATAGCCCAGGTATTGAAGTTTGGGATGGTCCTCAGGAAGCAGTCTATCCGACTCCCATTGATGTTGTTGGCGAAGATCCAGTTTATGTTGGACGTATCCGCCGTGATACCTCTTCAGATACTGGGCTGAACATGTGGGTTGTAGCTGATAATTTGCGGATTGGGGCCTCACTCAATGCGGTGCGCATAGCTGAATATCTGGTCGAGCACAGATTGCTCAAACAACACATCTCCACTTAAAAGGTCGACAATCTAGGGAGGATGTTCAAGTGATAAAGACTGATGCACCTTTGTTTGGACGAGTCATAACTGCCATGGTTACTCCTTTTGGTGATGAACTTGAAGTTGATTTCAAGGCAGTTGAACGTCTGGTCGATTTCCTAATTTGCAGTGGAACCAACTCAATTGTAGTGGCAGGCACCACAGGCGAGAGCCCAACTTTAGAAGACTGGGAAAAAAAGGAGCTCTTGAAAATTGTATTGTCTTCTGCAAAAGGGCGAGCCAAAGTAATTATGGGGACTGGCTATAATTCAACAGTTAAATCGATCAAGGCTTCCCAGGAAGCAGAAAGCCTTGGGGCTGACGGATTGTTGGTAGTTGCACCTTACTACAACAAACCAAGTCAGGGAGGACTGCTGGCACATTTTACTGCTGTTGCTGCCTCTACTAATTTGCCAGTAATTTTGTACAACATTCCAGGACGAACAGGTATCAATGTAAATGCTGAGACTATAATTGAGCTATCTGAACGATGTTCAACAATGCATGCACTTAAGGACTCAACTGGTAGCACAGAGCAAGCTGCTGAAATAGCTGGAACGGCTCCCTTGGAGTTTCGGATTTACTCTGGCGACGATTACCTAACCCTGCCATTTCTGTCTATAGGAGCGTGCGGTGTAGTGAGTGTTGCCAGCCACCTTATTGGTGGTGCTTTGCAGGACATGATTGGTGCTTTTTTTGCTGGCAGCATAGATAAAGCACGCCAACTTCATTACAATTATCTTCCTTTGTTTAAGGGACTATTTGCTGCGCCCAACCCGACTTGTATCAAGTATGCTCTTTGGCGACTTGGGATATGTGCACCTCATTTGAGGCTGCCATTAGTTGGGCTTGACAAAGCACAGAAGGAAGCAATGGATGGTTTACTGGATATAATCAAAGCAAACATCAGGATGCCATTATCCTAAGAAGTAGGAACATGACACCACGTACCAAGGCACAATCAACATCCCTGTCAGCTGAAAAGGTATTAGCTGCCAGTCAGCAAAAGAATGGTTTGTCTATCAGCGGTGGGGGTGGGCTCAAGATAATTCCTTTGGGTGGATTGGGTGAAATTGGCAAGAATACCATGGTCATTGCCTATGGCAATGATATGTTGATGGTTGATGCTGGCTTGGCATTTCCTTCAGAGGACATGCTTGGTGTTGATCTTGTTCTTCCAGATATAACCTTTCTTCTGGAGCATCAGGACAAGATCAGGGGTTTGGTAATTACTCATGGACACGAGGATCATATTGGTGGTGTTCCATTTATTTTGCGTGACATCTCACTTCCGGTAATATATGGTCCTGCTCTTGCTCTTGGTCTTTTAGAGGGCAAACTTGAAGAGATAGGTCTGACCGATCGTACAGTAATGCGTCCGGTGAAGCCACGGCAACAAGTGAAGATTGGTTGTTTTGTCGTGCAGTTTATCCGTTGTACACATTCAATTGCCGACTCATACAGCCTTATCATTCGGACTCCTGTAGGAACTATTGTGCATACAGGTGACTTCAAATTTGACTATACTCCAGTAGATGGCGAACTGTTTGACATAGAAAGTTTAACCACTGCCGGCGAGGAGGGTGTTCTTCTCTTGATGAGTGACAGCACGAACGTAGAAAGAGAAGGCTATACCCCTTCAGAGCGAACTGTGTGGCGCAAACTGGACGAGGTATTTGGCAATGCAAAAAAACGAATTATAGTTACCACATTTGCCAGTAATGTTCATCGCATACGCCAAGTGTTACAAGCTGCGATGAAGTATGATCGGAAGGTGACTGTCCTGGGGCGCTCGATGCTCAATTTGGCAACAATTGCACGCGAGCTTGGGCATATGAGTTTTCCTGATGGACTAATTGTGCCGGTGGAGCAAATCAACCAACTACCGCTGGATAAGGTTGTTATCCTGACCACAGGAAGTCAGGGTGAGCCTTTGTCGGCTCTGACGCGCATAGCAAATGCTGAGCACAAGCAAATTCAAGTTGTTCCTGGTGATACTGTGATTGTGTCAGCAACTCCAATCCCTGGCAACGAACGTTCCATTGCCAACACCATAAATGCGTTGTTTGTAAGAGGTGCTGATGTTGTATATGGACGTGAAGCGGGAGTCCATGTCTCAGGACATGGCTGTCGTGAAGAGCAGAAGCTAATGATCAACTTATGTAAACCCAAGTTTTTTATGCCTGTGCATGGTGAGTATCGAATGCTGGTTCGTCACGCTCAGCTGGCTGTTGAATGTGGTGTGCCGCAGGAATGTGTTTTTGTGCTCAATAATGGAGATGTGCTTGAGCTGAGTAAGGAGAAAGGGCAAAAGCTGGGCCGTGTTGCCTCTGGCATTGTGCTTGTGGATTCATCGCGAGCCTGGGAGATTGACGAGGAAATCATTGAGCAGAGACGTCATCTGGCCGAGGATGGTGTGGTATCAGTTGCGCTTACTCTTGATGAGAAGCGAAATGTGCTTGGCGGACCGGATGTCACCATGAAAGGACTTATCTTGCCTCGTGGTATCCTGCCTGAGGAGTTCTTGCTTAAGATAAAGGACACGATTGCTGCCAGCCTCAAGGACAAACGTGTGCTTGTCAAATTGCAGGGCGATGCTTTGCGTGATTACCTCAGAGGGACACTGGAGCAATATTTTCTTGAGCACGTGAAATCGAGACCTCTGATTCAGTTTGTTGTCCAAGAAATCATTCAACATGACTTGCATGGCAAACCAAAAATCCGAGCTTGTGGTGATGGATCTGATGTGTAGATATGACATGGCGCCATCTTAGCGTAAGCGATCTTTATCACCTAAAGGATCCCCTCATAATAGATGTACGTTCGCCATGCGAGCATACTGCTGAGTCAATCCCAGGCTCGCTAAATGTGCCGTTGCTTTCTGACAATGAACGCTCTCAAGTTGGCATTATCTATAAGCAGCAAGGCGAGGCTATAGCAAGGTTTCATGCTCTGGAGCTCCTTTCTCCTAAGATCCCACAACTGATGAATGAGGTTGTCAACCTGAGGAGACAGGGTCAGCCACTGGTAGTTTACTGTTGGCGAGGGGGGCTTCGCAGTGAGGCTGTAGCTAGCCTGCTTAGTGTACTAGGAATTGACTGTTGGCGGTTGACAGGTGGTTACAAGGCATGGAGACAATATGTTCTTGCTGAGCTGTCTGCTGATCAGTATGAATTTAACTCCTTTGTTCTGGATGGTCTTACGGGGGTAGGTAAAACTGAGCTTCTTGGTGAGCTAAGCAAGCGTGGGCTCACAGTGCTGGATCTCGAGAACCTCGCAAATCATCGCGGCTCTGTATTTGGTGGCATGGGGCTTGGGCGGCAACCAACCCAGAAGAATTTTGAGGCTGCCCTTTGGCAGGCCCTCCGTACTTTTGGGGCAAGACCAGTATTTATGGAATCTGAGAGTCGCAAGATTGGCCGCCTGGCTCTTCCTGACTGCATCGTAAGGAGAATCAGAGGTGGGCAGAAAATTCTCGTCACTGGTTCTCTTGATGCCCGCGTAAGACGCATTGTGACACAATACACAGGCACCGCTGACAGTTTGGAAGCTATGGACTATCTCCAAAGCCTCCAAGAGCGGCTTGGACGTAGGGCAATCCAGGAAATTGAGCAGGCGTTTCGTCAGGGTAATCTGCATGAGGCAGTGGGCTTGCTGTTGGCGTATTACGATCCGTTATACGCTAAACAAATTGAGCGCAATCGACCATTTGCCTTAGAAGTCTGTGGAGACAACGTGCAAGAAGCAGTGTCCACAATTGCTCATTGGCTTCGGGACATTCAGTCGAGGTGTGGGCTAAGCTTGCGTGAGAGCTGACTGAGTGTTGTTGCGATCCATTCGCTCAGGTCAGTGATGAGACTATGCGTTACTGGAATGACCATAAGTGTGAGAATGGTGCCGGCAAATAGTCCCCAGAGGATAACGGTACCAAGTGGTGCGTATGCATCCATACCTGTCTGCGGAAAGATGGAGACAGGCACCATAACGAGGATGGATGCTATGTTTGTCATTAGAATCGGACGTATTCGCTCCAGACAACCTCTTCGAATAGCGTCGTTTTTTGGCAGTCCTTGCCTTTTATACTCATGGATGGCGTCAATCATAAGAATTGCTGTAGTTATGTGCATACCGGTTAGAAGGATGACAGTCATTACAGACACCGAAGAAAACGTTTGTTGCATGAGTGCCAGACCAATGAACACACCAGTCATCTCTAGGGGCAAGGAAAGCATCATTTGGAAAGGCAGTAGCCAGCCTCTAAACTGAGCAACTAGCATAAGATAGATAAACATGACACATAAGAGCAGCCCCCAGGATAGCCGGCGGAAGCTGTCTGACATTTGTGTCATATCGCCGCGTACTTCGATGCCATAACCAGGTGGAAAGTTGACTTTAGCGATTGCCTTTTGAACAACTTCCATTGCCAAGTCCATTGAGGGAGGACCACCGCGACGATAAAAGCCAAGAATAGTTACCACGCGGCGCATGCCATCGTGGACAATCAGTGATGGTGCCTTGCGATCGTGGATAGTGGCGACTGACCTTAGAGGAACAAACTTACCACTTGAGTTTATGAGGTAAGTGGAATCCAGATCTTGATTGTTGTCACGGCGCTGGTCTTTATCGTAGCGCAGGAGAACTGTGTTTTGGCGGATATTTGGGGTGCGGTAATAC
>JACQVM010000226.1 GCA_016209785.1 Candidatus Melainabacteria bacterium
GTGCCTCAATAGCCAAATGTGTCGCACCAGCCGCTTTTAGCTTGCCAATTACAGCAGGACCCAGTGCCCGCACGCCTACACCCCACTGGTGAGTTTCCCCAATTCCTAAGATGCGATTGTCTCGCATTCCCTTTTCAAGTACACTAATTGGATTTACTCCAAAGCGGTTTACTTCCGATCTAACTTGCTCCAACTCTCTCTTCGTTTTGCCCAAAGTTTTTAGCTTCGCATACTCAGCTTCGCTAAGTTGCTCGGATACCTTTGCAGGTCTGGTCAGGTTCTGTGCTAGATAAGACTTATTGCATAACCTATCAAGATTAGAAACTACAGCTAGGTCCTTACCTGTAGTCTTAGTTGTCTTAAATGCGAGTTTCTCACGGTGAGCCTTAGCTAGTTCACACCATATATTGGACGCAAGTAATGCTGCATCAATATCTTCCTGCTTAATCTTGATGGCTGGAAATTCAAACTGTCTTTCACCCCGTGGAGGCTTTGGTGTACTCATTGTATCTGTTCTCACTCATTAACTTTTGACATTCCAGCCCAATGAGCTTATACCACAGTTATCAAGCACTCTAAACTCCAACCTACCTCTGCACAATCAAATTAATCTACTACTCATTCAAAAAAACATGAGCGCCAAACACAACTTTACTGTTAATCGGCTCACTGATGAGCACATCTAGAACTACCGCACCGTCCTCACTTATGTTTTGAATATGTCAGAACATAGACACTACCATATTTGGTACTATCACTTTGCACACAAAGCACATCTGTGCCACGTCCTTTCTTCACATGGACCTAGTCAACGAGCCTATACATAGCATTAATCAAAGCCTCATTCTCCGCAGGCAAACCAACGGTCACACGCAGACAATGAGGAAGTCCAAAGGCATGCAGGGGTCTTATGGCAATACCTTGCTTAAGCAACTCCTGGTGTAAAGCAGCTACCTTTTGTTTTGAACCAAAATCAACCATAATAAAATTTGTGTGCGAAGGCACGTACCTTAAACCAAGGCGACTGAATTCGTCTGCGAGCATTGATCTACCTATTAGATTGTTCTTGAGCGAGCGCTCCAGAAAATCCGTGTCCGCCAATGCTGCCAATCCAGCAGCTTGAGCTAAACTATTAGGCTCAAACGGAAGTTTAATGCGATTAACAAAACCAATTAAGTAATCATGTCCAAGCCCATAACCCAGCCTTAAGCCAGCCATGCCGTATACCTTAGAAAAAGTGCGCAATGTCAGCACATTGTCATAGCGATAACTCATTGAGTCAGGAAATTCAGGCAACCCCATGGTGAACTCATGGTAGGCCTCGTCAAGAATGACAAGAACATGCTCTGGGACCTTCGCAATAAATGCGTCAAACTCTTCCCGGGTAAAAATGGTGCCAGTAGGGTTGTTTGGATTGCAAAGATAAATAATCTTTGTTTTGTCAGTTATGGCACATGCCATAGCTTCAAGATCAAAGCGATAGTTTTTCAAAGGCACCATTTTTAGTGCCACACCATGCGCATGCACCAGAACATACAGACCTATAAAAGTCCCTTCGCTGGTCAGAACCTCGTCATCTCCGTGAAGAAACGCACGGATGATATTAGCCATTATGCTCTCAGAGCCAGACCCAATAACCACATTGTTCAATTTCACCCGATAGTGCTCTGCTAAAGATTCTCTGAGCAAGAGCCCACCGGACTCCGGGTAGCGATTCACCTCTGGAAAAGCACGCGTCATAGCCCTGAGTGCACTTTCCGGTGGACCAAGTGGGTTTTCGTTGGAGGCTAAATTAATGAAGTGATCAATCCCTAGCTCCTTTTGTAGTTGCCAAGGTGGTCGTCCAGGCAGGTAAGGCGTCAGCGATTGGATATGAGCTGGAACTAACCGTCGAGGATGAGAAGGGGTTACACTAAAGTCCACAAAGTTCTGCTCGGCCATTCTTGCAAGTTGCTCAATAAATGTAGTCATAGCTCATCCCTGGTAACCGCTTAGTGACCAAACCAGAGCTCAAGCTAGTTACCAGAGATACCGTACCACCGTCCAATACTCTTGCCAAATTAAGTTGAATTGCTGAACAGATGCTTATCTTGTGCTACCATGCGCCACATTTGAGGCTCAGATGCTTGCAGTCTTTCGTTCAGGCACCCACCAGCCCCACGCTTTTCCCGCCACATACACACAAAACCTGACCAGTAACAAATTGAGCATCCTCGGAAGATAGAAAAGCCACTGCAGCAGCTACATCGTGAGGGCGCCCCATTTTTTTTGTCGGTTGGGCCTCAATGAGTCTTTGACGTACATGGTCTGGAAGTGCGCGCACCATAGGGGTATCGATAAGGCCAGGGGCTACAGCATTGACGTTGATAGAAAATCGTGCCAGCTCCAGAGCCAAGCTACGCGTAAGGCTTACAACCCCTCCTTTGGACGCAGAGTAGTTTACCTGCCCTGTGCTTCCTAGCCACGCACGCGACGCCACATTGACAATTTTGCCACCCCCGGCTGCACGCATTTTAGGAACAACCGCCTTACACATAAGAAAAGCACCTTTCAAATTTGTATCTAGCACAGCATCCCAATCTGCCTCAGAAATCTTCTCCAGCCAGTTGTCCCGAATAATACCGGCATTGTTGACAAGTATTGATGGAATGCCAAGGTCATCTGTTACAGCTTCTGTTGCTTTAGCTACGCTTACACTATCTGTAACGTCACAGTGGTAGTAGCGCGCTTGCTGTTTTTTTCCCTTAAGGATCTCAAGGGCTTGCTGTCCTGAGTCTAGATCACAATCAAAGAGTGCAACTACTAGTCCTTCGTGCGCCAGCCGTTCGGCAATGGCAAAACCAATGCCTCTTGCAGCACCAGTCACAATTGCAATACGTTTCACGTCAGCCCCTCCCGCTTTAAGACACGTACTAGGTCATCAGTAGTATTGATGTTATCGAGCACGCTTGCGGTGTCTACCTTTACTGTATGACGACACAATACCTGATTTTTTTCTGCCTCATATAGAAAGTCCTTAAGCGGAAAGTCATCAGCTAGTTTTAAGACATGAGACAGAATTGGACCACTAAGAAGCACAGGATGTCCTCGTCTCCCGCTATATTCAGGATGAATCCAAAGACTTGCTGATTGCATACCTGCTGGGGAGTTCTCATCATCAACGCTCCAAGACCTTTCCGCTGAAAGCCTTAGATTCGAGACACTTGCTTGCCTGTCCGAGCAGACTCCCCCCAAGACCGAAACTGGCTTTTCCCCATGATCAACCGTACTGACGTTAGACAAAAGGCATGCTATAAGCTTATTTAGCACTAGGCTAGGAACAAACGGACAATCAACAGGAAAGATGATGATAGCTGTGTCGTTACCGTAACAACCAGTTACTAGAGATTGAAGGGCACACTTAAGAGAACCTGTTCGTCCAAGGGCAAAGTTGACATTTTCAACAACAGAAACAGGCAAATCTCCTATCTCACGCCTGATAGACTCAGAGTGTGCACCTAGCACCACAACTGTTTGGTCACTGTTGGATGCCAAGGAAGTCTGGATAACTCGAACGATAGCGCTTCTATTTTCAAGGTGCAACAAAGCTTTATGGGTTCCCAGCCGGCCTGAACTGCCTGCAGCCAAAACAATAGTAACAACCGTAGGTGGTATCACTTCAAAAGTTCTTTCAAGAGTCGTCTGATAAAAAGTTGTGCCATTTCACGTCGATAACCAGGCTGAAGACTGGTATTGCGTACAGCAAAAACATCCGTGGACATTTCTTTCCACAGTCTCTCTGCCAGCTCATCTGTTGAACATTGAGATAGCTCTCCGGTCTGTCTGACAGCCAGAGTTGGCGCTGGGCCAAGAGCACCAAGCGCCACTCGCAGCTCAACTGGTATACCCTCATTTCTTTTCACGGCTACTGCAACTCCAGCTTCAGGAAAGTCCATTGCTGATCGTGACCGTAGCTTAAGATACCTAGCCGTAACCTCGTGCACATCATCTGGCAGCAACACCTGAACAAGGATCTCCGCAGGTCCAAGCACATTTGAATAAATGCCATCAGTTCGGTAAAAGTCACGGGCTGCTACAACCCTTGCCCCGCTTGGCCCAGCAATTACAAATCTAGCATCAAGAACTAGCAACACTGGTGCTAAATCTCCAGAAATAGGAGCATAGCACCGCTTGCTCTGGGGGACGGTAATGCACTCTTGTCCTTCGGCCTTCATGCAGGCACCATGTGAACAACGATATAGCTTTGAGCGATTGAAGTACACACATCGCCCAGCAAGAAGAAGATTCCCACCTACAGTTGCTACGTTTCTCAGAGCTGGACCAGCAATAAGTCTGGCAGTTTCTCCAATGACGCTCGGCAACATTGCTTGATTATCTATAAGCTCCGCTATAGTTACACCAGATCCAATTAATGAGCCACTAAGAGCCTTTAGTTCTCTTATCTTAGAAAGCGCAATAACGTGGGTCTTAACATCAAGGTCGTCCGCATAATTGTTGAGAAGATCAGTTCCACCTGCCATAAAAGCACTGTCACCATCAAAGCGTTTAGCTAAGCTAATGGCCTCATCAGTTGTACACGGTATATGAAGCTGGAAACTTGGCAGCGACATATTATCTTACCTTCTTTAGCTCGCTAAACACATAATCAGGCGTAGCAGGAAGCTTCCGCAGTCTAAGTCCCACAGCATTGTAAACAGCATTGGCAGCAGCCGGAATTACAGGGTGCAGCGCCCCTTCCCCACACTCCTTAGCACCATATGGTCCTTCAGGATCGTGACTTTCTACAATAATCGCCTCAATTTCTGGAACATCAGCAGAAAGTATCATCTTATAGTCGAGAAAATTCGAGTTGGCTATTCTTCCATGTTCAAAATGCAGTGCTTCTCCTAGAAACTGTCCCAGCCCCATGTGGACAGATCCTTCAATTTGCCCTTCTACTGCTTGAGGATTAATGGCATATCCACAATCATGTGCTAGCCAGACCTTCACTATCGCAACTGCACCGGTTTCAGAGTCCACCTTCACCTCCACAACAGAGGCACCAAAGCTATAACTTGGGCTCAATCCTGCACCAGAGCCTTTGTAATTGCCACCCATCTTAGGAGACTCATACTCGCCAATACCAATATTTCCTTGACCACTCTCAAGTGCCTTCTTTAAATTAAGTGCTGCAATACGAGCTGCCTCACCTGCCATAAAAGTAACCCGACTTGAGTAGCTACCAATATCGATAGGGCATAAGCCAGTATCTGCTGACACTATGCGGATTTTCTCTAACGGTACGCCCAGCACCTCTGCAGTAACCTGGGCTAAGACAGTGTCGCTCCCCTGTCCGATATCCGAAGCCCCAGAGTAAACGGTAAAACGACCGTCCTTCTCGTAAACAGTCCGCACAATTGACTGAGGATCATCACGGTTAATTGTAAGGGCACTGCCGCTTATAAAAAAGCTGCAGGCAACCCCAAGTCCATGTCCGTAAAGAAGTTTCCCTACACGCTCATCCCACCGCGAAGCCTCACGGACACGCTCGATGCACTCCTTCATGCCATTACTGGTGATTCGAAACTGCGTGGCTGTCAACGTATCGGCAGGCAACAGGTTCTTTAGCCTAAGATCGATAGGATCAATCCCAATCTTCTCGGCTAGCTCATCAATCAAACACTCCTTGACAAAGCGCGAGTTTACAGCCCCATGACCTCGCATGGCACCACTGGGCGGGTAGTTGGTGTAAATCCGCCTGCCTGCATAACGAAAGTTGTCAATCCGGTAAGGGCCCTGGGTAAGAACTCCATTGTAGTAAGTTGTAACCACACCAAACGAACCAAAAGCACCACCATTTATAGTGGCATCCAAATCCAAGAAGGTAAACTTGCCTTCACCATTTGCACCAATTCGCATCTTAATGCGCGATGGGTGACGACCATGGTGCGAGATGAAGACTTCTTCTCTAGAAAAGGTGATCTTGACAGGCTGTCTAGTCTTTCGTGCGAGCGCTGCCACCACAATTTCATGCGGAAAAGGATCACCCTTGCCACCAAAACCACCACCAACATAGGGCTTAATGACTCGCACCTTTTCCTGTGGCATACCAAAAAC
>JACQVM010000264.1 GCA_016209785.1 Candidatus Melainabacteria bacterium
ACAGGTGGGCGCTTCTCAGCAAAGGCAGTTAAGCCCTCAAGACGATCCTGTGTGTTAATTAGCTCCAGGTAAGCCTTGGTTTCTATTGCTAATCCTGCTAACAAATCGCGGTCAAAGCCACGGTCAATAGCATATTTAGCTTGCTTTAAGGCCAGCGGTGCTGCGGTGGCAATTTCCCGTGCCCACGTTCTAGCTTCGGCAATAAGCTCTTGATAAAACTCTGTACCTGCTTGGGTCTGGCTTGGAACAATGCGGTGGGCAAGCCCAATGTCATAAGCTTCCCTAGCTGTAAGAGCGCGTGCAGTTAGGATGAGCTCCTTTGCTTTTGACTTGCCAATTAAGCGACTCAAGCGTTGTGTTCCACCAGCACCAGGTATGATACCAAGCTTTACCTCGGTAAGGCGTAACGTTGCTTCTTCAACCATGACACGCAAATCGCACGCTAAGGCAAGTTCTGTGCCACCACCAAACGCGTGCCCATTGATAGCTGCGATTACTGGCTGGGGAAGCTCCTCTATTAGCATGAGAGTATGCTGAATAAGGTTTAAGTAATCAAGGACCTCTCCCTCACTTAAGGTTTTGCGCTCTGTCAGGTCTGCTCCTGCTGAGAAAGCCTTGGTGCCAGTGGCTGTGATAATAACAATACGAGTTTGACTGTCTTGCTTTATCTCGTGCAGTGCTGAAAACAAGGACCTCAGCAGCTCGCGATTCAGGCTGTTAAGAACTTGGGGGCGATTCAGTTTAAGCCAGCTAATAGGGGGTTCTTTTTCTATCAAAAGCTCATCAGACATTAGTTTCCCTCCGAGGTTTTGCTGTTGGGCCGGATCGCTGTGCCAGTGCGGCTTGCAAGTATTTTCCGGGAAGCTGCTTGCCTAAGATCTCCTGGGCTATTTGCCCACAGGTCACCAACTTATCCAGGTCTACACCAGTTTTGATGCCTAAGCTTTCTAAAAGATAAACCAGGTCTTCTGTGGCTAGATTGCCTGCAGCTCCTGGAGCATAAGGACAACCTCCCATGCCGCCAACGCTGGCATCAAAAGTAGTGACACCTGCGTCGAGTCCTGCCAACACGTTGGCCAATGCAGTACCTCTTGTGTCGTGAAAGTGAAGGGCCATTTTGTTTAGTGCCAGAGTAGTAGAAAGAAGCTTGACGAGCTTAATCACATTGAGTGGGGTGGCAGCACCAATGGTGTCACCTAAGGAAAGTTCGTCAATCCCGATTTCCAATAAGCTGGAGACAATCTTGGCAACATGGTCAGCGTTAACTTGCCCTTCATACGGACAACCAAAGACTACTGACAAATAACCACGTACCTTTACACCATCTTGACGGGCTAACTGGGCAACTTCCTTGAGAGTTACCATGGCTTGTGTGATGGTCTTGTTGATATTTTTTTTGCTGTGTGTTTCAGTGGCAGACATAAAAAGGGCAATTGCTCTTAGTCCTGCCTTACGTGCTAACTCATAGCCCTTAAGATTAGGCACCAAAGCTGAGGTCGTTACCTGGGGAGGCAGTTTGACAGTTGTGGCAACTTGCAAGCCATCGGCTAGCTGTGGAATCCACTTTGGGCTAACAAAGGAGGTAATCTCAATTTTCGTCAGACCAGCTTCTGCTAAAACCTCAATAAGTCGTACTTTGCCGCTGGTGACTACAAAATTTGCTTCGTTTTGTAAGCCGTCACGTGGTCCGACTTCAAATACTGTTACCTCAGGAGGAAGGTGTTCTAGCATTGTCTATAGTCAGGATTTAATTTAGAGTAACGAGTGGATCTCCCTCGTTGACAAAGTCACCAGGTAGCACCTTTATCTCAGCTACTGTGCCGCTAGAATTTGCTGGGACAGGAAGCTGCATTTTCATGGATTCAAGGATAACTACATCCTGGTTGTCTCCAATACTGTCGCCGGGTTTTACTAGTACCTCAACGACAATTCCTGCCATCATCGCTGTAATTTGCTTCATGTATGCATCATTGGGGTAGGTTTGACAGAGACAGTTGCCCCTCACGAGGCAATCAGTCCCTAATGTTAGCAAACACATTGTGGATTTTAATTTTCTTTTGCTAGCCAAACCTACCGGAATAAACCACGCAAAGCTTCATTAATGCTCTTGACAGTATCGTCATCCACATCGGCAGTTTCTTCTGAGGCAGAGCCTAAATCCAGCTCCGGCGGTTGCAACTTAGCCTCCTCTGGTTCTATCGCAGTTGGTTGAGGAGCCTGCCCTGAAGGTGGCACCGGGATTTCCTTGGGCGTGGAGCTCTTGCTCCCAGCCCCAGGTAAACCCTGCGAATGTAACCCTGGCAAGGGCGCGTTAGCTGGTCGCGGCGGAGGTGGCGGAGGTGGTGGAACGGCTGGCTGTCTGGGGGGCTCTATGAACTGTTTTGAAGTGCCAGACACAACTTTTCTATCTTCTTTGGGTGGTTGCGGGGTCTTGAATTCTTGCTTGCTAGATGGTGTTATGGCTTTACCTTGTGTGGCTGCAGAGGACTTGGCACCTGAGCTTTGTTCTTTGGACGGGGACTCAGAGGATTTAGACAATTCCTTGCTACCAGCTAAAACCTGGCTTCCCTTGGCAGCAGAAGCTGAAAAGAGTGAGTCTTTTGTTCGGCTTGGAGGGACAGGTTTTTCCACAGATGATTTGCTAGCTCTGGCAGTTTCTGGCGATTTCACCTCGGCGACAGGCGGTGGGTTCTTTCCCAGAAAACTCTCACCAGCATAGCGCTCCTTCATAGCCCAAACCCGCTCCCGGTCTTGGGAAACAAGATCCAGTCTGGTGCGGCAGCTTGTAATTTGCTGGTCAAGCTCCTGGAGTTGCTGCTCGATAACATTAATTTCTTCAGCAGCTAGTGCTTCCTTTTCGCTGAACTCATCCAGCATTTGCTTGAGCAGTTCTGGGTTTATACTGGGCATGGAACTGAGTCTCCTGTCTTAAGCTTCTTGACGCCAAGGCACCTATCCATTTATTACCACCTCTAACATTATTTAACCAGAGTCTCTTAAGAGGTTCTGGAAGTTTTGAGCAACACAAAATTGCCTCATAAGCTTTGTTTTTACGATAGTGCTGGTATGCGTTCTTGTTGGAAAAAGGTTAGCTGCAGGGCACACATGCTTGAGCGTATTTTATTCCTTGGTCAAATGCTTTCATGTTAGCTTCTAGGTAATTAGACTTGGCACCAAAGAAGTTCTCAAAGCCATTAGCAATGTCTTCACCGGTCAGTATGCCAGTTGTTGCTACATAAGCACCAAGCATGACCATGTTTGCAGCTCGTTTTTCACCTGCGTTTGCTGCAGCATCATTTGCTGGAATGGCTATTAACTTGATATCTTTGCGCTCAAGAGTTCGTGTTACCAAATTACTGTTTATAAACAACAGCCCACCAGCTTTAAGTTTAGGTTCAAAAGCCTCCAGCGATGGGTTATTCATGATGATTAAGGAGTCAGGTGTACTAATTAATGGTGAGCCAATAGGCTCGTCAGAAATAACTACGGTACAGTTAGCAGTGCCACCGCGCATCTCCGGACCATATGAAGGTATCCAGGTGACATTTAAACCACGTGTCATTGCGCTGTAAGCCAAGAGCTTTCCAATAAACATTAGCCCTTGTCCACCAAAACCAGCCATCACCACATTGGTGTAAATATCCTTGCCTTTCATTTTTGCACCTTCTCTCGAGCAACCTTAAATTCGCCCAACGGAAAGTAAGCCATCATGTTTTCTTCCAGCCACTTTGTGGATTCTGTTGGTGTCAGGTGCCAGTTAATGGGACATGGGGACAAAACTTCTACAAGTGAATAGCCTAAGCCATTTAGTTGTGTCTCAAAGGCTTTTCGGATAGCTTGCTTAGCCTTAACCACGTACTTAGGGCTTGACACTGCTACACGGGCAATGTAGGCAGGACCATCTAAAGTGGCTAGCATCTCGCAGATTCTAATTGGGTAGCCGGAGAATTCAGCAAGCCGTCCGGTAGGTGTTGTGGTTGTCTTTTGTCCAACTAGCGAAGTTGGTGCTAACTGTCCGCCGGTCATGCCATAAATAGCGTTGTTGACAAATATGGTGGTAATGTTCTCGCCACGAGCGGCTGTGTGGACTGTCTCTGCTGTGCCAATTGCTGCTAAGTCCCCGTCGCCCTGATAAGCAAATACCACCAAGTCCGGGCGAACTCGCTTACATCCTGTAGCAATAGCTGGAGCACGTCCATGTGCAGCTTCAAACATATCGACGTCGAGGTAATTGTACATAAGCACCGAGCAACCTACAGGTGCAACCCCTATCGTTTGTTCACGAATGCCTAGTTCATCGATCACTTCGCAAAGTATGCGATGGATAAGACCATGTCCACATCCTGGACAGTAATGTGTTGCAATAGAACGTAAAGTTTGTGGGCGCTCAAAAACTTTTTCCATTTTAGTTGTCTCTATAATCATGACGCCACTCCCACAATTTTTTCTATCTCAGCAACAATTTCCTCATAAGTTGGCACTATGCCGCCAACCCGTCCATAGAAAAACACCTCTGAGGCTCCGCAAACGCCAAGCTTAACGTCCTCAATCATCTGTCCCATGCTCATTTCGACAACCAGGATTTTGTTAACACGTTTGCTAATGTTTTCAAAAGTATGATAAGGAAATGGAAACAGACTAACTGGCCTTATCAAACCTGCCTTAATTCCTTTATTGCGCAAAATCTCAATTGCAGTTTTGGCTATTCTAGCTACAGTCCCATAAGCAGCAATAACAATCTCGGCATCCTCAGTTAGATAACTTTCTACGCGTACCTCGTTTTGAGTAATCTCCTTTAATTTCTGCTGAATCTTGTGATTGTGTTGCTCTAATTTTATGGGGTCAAGATACAGGGTCTTGATGATTTTTCTATCTCGCTTTTTAGCACCGGTAAGCGCCCAATCTTTTGG
>JACQVM010000228.1 GCA_016209785.1 Candidatus Melainabacteria bacterium
CTCCAGGCCATCCCGGGTAATCAGCATGACATTGTCTGGTTTGAGATCTCGGTGAATGATGCCCAAAGCATGTGCTGCCGTTACAGCAGAGCAAATTTGCTCCATAATCTCTACTGCCTTGCCGCAGTTAAGCCCATTACCGCGCTGGATGCGCTTAGTTAGCGTCTCTCCACTTAAATACTCCATAATCATGAAGGGGCGCTCGCTTTTGTCGATTCCCCATTCATAAATGTGAATGGCATGCTGCTCATCTAGTTTGCTGGTGGTCTGTGCTTCCCGAACAAAGCGCCTTACAAGTTCTTCATCGTGAGTTTTGTGTGCATGCAAAACCTTTATAGCAACCAATTGTTTGGTTTGCATGTTCTCTGCTTTGTAAACAGTGCTGACCCCGCCCTTGCCGATGATGCCTATCACCCGGTAGTTGTTCCAGAATATTTCTCCTGGCTTGAGTCCCACTGGATCTGAAGATATCCTGGGAGCACTAGGTTCGTTATCAGCCATTGATAGATTCTGTGGCTCTTCTAAGCTTATTTCACGCCAATTTCCACTATGAAAGTTATACACCAAAACACAATTGCTAGCCGGACTTAGTTGCTATGATTGTTCTGCGTCAAAGCACAAATGTACTTTCTTGGCAGCCAACAAATGGGCTTCAGAAAGCAGCCTTAGTGAAAGATCCTAAAGAGTCTAAGATGTTTCGCCACAAACACTTCATCCCTATAGTTCTTGCAATTGCCACTCTAGTGGTTTTTCCAGCCGCCATCGGTGCTCGTAAAGCACAAAGGTTGCCAGCGCAGCCCGATTTTGATCGTGAGCAATTTATGCTCATGAACCTAAACCGGGGACAGGACTCAACAGGCTTTTATTTGTCTGGGTCTCATGCTAAGACAAAAGTAATGGTTAAGGATTTAGACAAAGCTTTGCGGCAACTAGAACAGGTAGATCGTACGTACGCCAAGTCTCGCGGTAAGCCAGATGACAGGTTTTTGGACAGCACCTATCAGAGAATCAAGCAAGCCAAGCAAACGGCAGAGCAACTTGAAGTGCAGCTTAAGGATGCCTACGACGATCTTAAGGTATCGATCCAGCAGACTCTTGTGTTAGAGAATTAAGACTTAGCGCTGTCGCTGTCCTACAAGTTGATAAGTTACCCGAGCACGAGGTTGTGCCTGATTAGGCTTGACAATAGAGATTCGCTCTAGACCATTAAACTGGACTCCTCCAGGTACTAACGTCATCACTATTGCTTCCTGAGCCATAGTGTTGCCAACAGGGTGTTGATAGCGAATAAAGGCAGTATTGCCTTGAACCTTGTCTACGACAAGCTGGGTTCTGATGCCTGTGCTCGAGCCCATTGTATAACCAGCATTAGGCTCTCCTATAATTTCCCATATGTTTTGCGTATTGATTGCAAAAGAACGCTCGGCGCCAGCTTGGAACTCTGGCTGGGCTTCCACCTTAATTCTTTGGCCTTGCACATTCCAAACACCTAGAAATGGTGGTGGTAGAGCAACCCTGGTAATGCCTGCCTGAATGGGTGGGCGTGTGGTTGCTGCTGCACTGCCACTAAGTGGTGCTGAAGTTGCTGCTCTACCGGACATGGGTGCATAGGACCCTGATCTTCCTTGTTGTGGGGTCATTGGCGGTGTTGGATAGGCAGGATAGTCAGCATACCCTTGGACTGGCTGGCTTTGAACGTAGCCTTTTTCTTCAACGCCTAGCTTAAATGGTTCGGCAGCGTGAATTGGTAAGCAAATGTTGCTGACAGTCATACTAAGTAGGACCAATACAATTGTGAATATCCGGAGTTTCACTTTTGACTGCAGTTTCATCTTCCCTCCTGCCACTGGTTAGCAAATTGCTTAGGCCATATTGACGATTTTAGCTGAAGCAACATAAACATGACCACCAATGTTGTTAGTGTGATTTGCTGTGTGTGGTTAACAAATTGGGACCATTTGATCTGGCAGAGGGTCCAACTGGTGAACCAGTAATCCAGACAGTTGGTGACTTAGTAGGCGTTTTTACTACCGACTGGGTATTCCCTGTTGCTTGCTGTATTGTTAGCTTGCCAATAGAGCTGGTTTTAGATGATGGTGATTGGGAAAGCAACGTTTGAGAGTCCTGTTGCTGTGTGTTAGCTGAATGAGGTGAGCTAGGTGTCGGTGCAATGCTTTCGCTTGAAAGCACAGGCTTGATCTCCTCTATTATTTCTTCAGCAAATCCAATTTCTTTTAAGCGCTTATATGCGGTCAGTCCAGTTGGAGTTTTAGGTTCAGCCACTACAATTTCCACCAGTGGTCCCAGAGCTTCCGGGAAGCGCATTTGCTTGATGAGCAGATCAGCCTTTAGAAGCAATGCTTGATTTTTTAATTGCCTCAACTTTTGGGCAGCCTGTCGTTCAGCGTCTGCTTGTGTCTTTGTTGACTCTTGCTTGGCAAAGCTGATGGCTAGCCTGTTGTGAGCATCACTTATATCAGCAAGCCAGTCAATAAGCTGATAAATGCTCTCCTGGATATCTTGAGGCTTTGCCTGAGGCAACAAGCATTTTAATTCATCTACACGTGCTTGAGCATCAGCATAACTTATAGGTAACTGCTGATAGGCTCTTGCAGCTTCAGCTCGCCCACTTGCTGAGCTATTGGTCATCTGAGACTGTGCTCCACCGGGCACTGGTGCCAACATGACGGCCGATGAGCCAGCACTGCCTGGTACTGGACCACTATTTTGAGCTAATACTTGCAAGGTGCTAAAGTTTGCAGCAAGCATGAGCAAAATTACAACTCTAGAAGACATAGCAAACCTCTTATTTACAGGACGAGAGAGGGCCTCTTAAGGCAAGAGTTTATCGTACCAGATTGAGCTAGTACCTATGTTACGATTTACCTTATGTTTACTGCGTGGCGTTTATTATTCTTGGTGGTGTTAAGCATGGCTTTGCTTACGGTCGAGGAGACCCCGGCGTTAACGCCGGCGTCTTTCAGCGATTGTAAGCACCCCGCCCTTAAC
>JACQVM010000233.1 GCA_016209785.1 Candidatus Melainabacteria bacterium
TCACTTACCTTAAGTGGGCGTGAGCCCAATACTCGGACAAGCGGTGGCTGTACCTGGAAAGTTTCAGCTAACGCTAGTGTTAGGGTTGTGGCAGCTTGCTTAACCTCGGGCTGACTATCGCTGATGAGAGCCTGTTCCAAGCGCAAGACATGCACCTGGAAGAGCCCTGCCTCTGATAGCTTGATTGTGCGCAGGTCATCGCTAAGGAGATATTCTTGGTGCTGTAGTTTACCTCTCGGGGGTTTGTCAGTAAGCATATGCAATTATGAGCTTGTAAATAAGTAGTGTACCAAAGAGCAACTGTGCTGGTAGCCGATACCATTTAAGATTGGATGTACGGGCTTATATTGGTGACTTGCAGGAACGTTTTGCAATGTTTCCAGTAAGCCGTCTCACTGCTGTAGTGGTTAGTCTTTGGTACAGGTAGGGCAGCAGGCTCTTATGGTAAATCTTGCAGAATTGCCATAACCTGTTTTTTGAGCACTGGGATGTAGTGCTCTACCGTGTCCCAGACACGCTCACCATCGATAGCAAAATACTCGTGAGCAAGGAAAGTACGTTGGGCAACGATGTCAGCCCACGGGATCTCCGGATGTTGATCCTGGAGTTGTCTAGACAGGGTGCGTGCAGCCTCCCCGATGTTCTCAAGATGTTTAACCATCCAAGTTTGAATCAGCTCATCTTGATCAAATGCCTCACGTCCCATCCGGGCATATTTCTCGATAAGCTCGATTGCCTCCACGATATCCAGGAGTCGATCCCGGTCAGTCCTCATAACGGCACGCACTCCCTCAAGACACGTTCGCGTATTCTAGGCTTCAACCATCCAACTGTAGCCACATCTACTTTGCAGCCGAGCAACTCCTCGAGCTCCCGTATGAGACGCACGTGGTCGATGATTGTTCTACCGTGCTCAAAGTCTACAAGCAGATCTATGTCGCTTCCAGCTGTGGACTTCCCTCTGGCGATTGAACCAAAGATCCTCACATTATAAGCACCATGCCTTGCTGCGAGTTCCTTTATCTTTTCCTGCTTAAGCTTGAGAATGTCAGCAGCATCCATTTGTTCACCGGGTCCCTCAGGCACTACTATACCTCGCGACAGCGCTGTGGCGCTAGACCGGCTACCCGGTGTTCAGCAAACAGGGCAGGTCTCAGGAGGTCGAGCAATTTCAGCACTGAACAGCAGACATCTCAACACGCTGCAACGAAGTACGAGCGTGGGAAGCCAAAATATATCAAGCTTCAGCACGATGAGTCTCCAAAAAAGGAGTCTTCGCCACTGGAAAAAAACGGCGGTGGTTGCTGCTGCCTGAGCCTGCAGGTCATCTTATCCTAAGCGCGCAAAAGCTGTAATCTCCGTTGGATAAATTACCTGGCTTGATGTTCTTGTTCTCGTGACCAGCACCTAGTCATGTTTGTGCATGGTTTTTGCCCAGTTAAGGCGGAATGTGCCGTTGGGCTGTTCTACCCAAATTAATGGACGAAACGGCGTGCTACGAATGTGGTGATAAAGAAGAGCTGCACGTTCATACAAACCACGGGTGTGAAATGTGTTTGGAAACCCAAGCCAGACTACGTCCAGATGGTGGCAAAACTCATGACAAAGCTCTTCAGATATCGAAGTCAAGGTAGTTGCAAAACTAGCTGCCGTCCATGATCCAAGGTGACTGCTGACCACGTATAACGTTTTCTGGGTCAAGTCGCACAACCCGACCGTTAGCAAGACGCCCGCAGTTTGCTGGTTTCCAATCTGAAGCTGTCCATCCAGCATTTTCCATGCGAGCTTTGAGAGCTTGCATTTCAGCCATTGTGACATTCCTTGTCTCTGCATAAGGAAACCATTCAAGTTGCATATCACGCTTGACTTGAGTCTTAAAGGGTTGTAACAGCTCCGGACATTGAGCCCGTGCGTGCACAGGTCCTAGGACTGCTACTGTGCCGTCTGGTGTAAGCCATGCTATGCGTGCTCGTCCAAATCCAATTGGCAGTGAACCGTTTGGGATATCTTTGAGCAATGCTTTGGCCCCCCGGGACTGTGAGAGTTGTCTTTCTGTCAGTACCAACGAACCCTCACCTGATTGAGTAATCCATCTATCAAACAAACCTGTTTTCTCACTCTGGATAACTTTAAGTGTTGGTAAAATTCTTGCTGGACTCTTGGCTGGCTTATAGAATATAGATGAAGTAGGATTCAGTGCTCTGTGAGCGTAGGTAAAAACAGATCCATCTGCTAGCGGCTGGTATCTTGCTACTCCATCAGGGAACAAAACTAGTTCTCCGCTGCTATCAAGCTTGAATCGTTTCATTGCGTATGCCTGAGAAGGAGTTATCATCTTTAGTGCCTTAGGTGATAAGGGTTGCAATCCGTGTCTTAAAAGTCCTTGTCCAGCCTTTGCACCAGCACACCCTGCTACAGTCATCAACGTCATTTCGAAAGCTAATGGACCTAACTGGTGTGCTACAGTAGCTCTATTATCCGTAACGTGATTGGGAAACTGCCAGGTGTCTTTCATGGCAGACCAGCAAGTAACAAACGCATCTTTTGTTTGCTTGATGA
>JACQVM010000236.1 GCA_016209785.1 Candidatus Melainabacteria bacterium
ATGAAGGCAGACCTTCATGCTTCTGTTTATTCTCGAAGAGCGTGAGAGCTCTTGGGATACCACGAGCACATTTCTCTCATATAGGTGATTGCTATATTCATATGGCAATTACCATAGACCAAGACGTTTAGGGCTTCCAGTGCTTGACTTGACGTGTTAGCATGCTGCCAATCGTAAACACATCTTTGACAACACACGAGAAGGGTTGTCGGGCTGCTGTAGAGCGGGCTGCAGAGGGTCGTTAGCATTATTGGTCAGTCATAATCTATGACATTTGTCGATAAAACTTTGATCTGTCGCGACTGTAGCCGGGGGTTTGTTTTTTCTGCTGGTGAGCAAGAGTTCTTTAGTGCCAAGAGTTTAGTTAATGAGCCTAAGCGCTGTCCTAATTGCCGTCTGCTTATGCGGGTACAAAGGAGCGGGGAAGACCCTAAATGTACAACAGAAGTTAGTTGTGCTGAATGTGGGGCTGCTACTCGTGTGCCATTCCAGCCAAAGGGTTACCGTCCTGTGTATTGTGTCTATTGCTTCCGCTCGAAAAAAGGGACTCTTGAAGACAACAAAGAAGTTGCCGGACAAGATGTAAGTGCTACCGTGCTGGTAGTGTAGTCAGGAACTAATTTTCAAATTGAGATAATGTGTGTCTGTTAGCTCATTGTTACCGACTAGTCTATTTATTTGTATGACCGCTGAAGTAGCAACTGATGAGCATATATAATAGTTGTGAGATTGTTGTGTAATGTTTTTTGGGTGAAGCAGATTGGTAATATGACGGACGCAGAGCAACCTTGTCCAAGTTGTGGGAGACCTACGCCTGCCGATGCCAGGTGTTCATATTGTGCTACAGTCACAGATTTAGATTTAAAGAGCTTACAGCTTGATTATTTGAAGGCTTCCGAGACTGAAGATCATGAGGACCTACTCCCTAATACGGTTGCTATAACTGTGCAAAAGACAGGGCAGCGTGTCCCCATAAGGAGTCAAAAGATAAAGATTGGACGAGGACCTTCCAATCAGGTTATAGTTCCTGATGATACTTTTGCTTCTCGCAATCATGCTTGGATTACATACGAAGATGGAGAGTTTTGGTTGGAAGATCTTGGCTCAACTAACGGTACGCTTCTAAATGGACACCCTGTCGTAAAACGACAAGTGCTGTCATCTGGTGACAAGATTCGTGTCGGTCACACTGAGCTAACTTTTGAGGTGGAAAAGAACTGACCGGTTAATCACATAGATAGTGAGCTAGGCTCCCACGATGCCTGATGTGGCGTTCAGCGCAAGGAACAAAATTGAACTAGAGTCGCAAGTTTTGTGTGCAGCTCTCAGGCAAAGCTGGGCAGGGAAGGATCCTCACGGCACAGCTACATCTGCTCGAGAACTTTACCAGCTCTTCCCAGATTTATTGCCTGCACCTAAACTGCATGGTGGTTTGCAACCAGTCAACTACTATGAAATCCTCTGCATACGCCCGCAGGTTTCTGCCAGTCAGGCTCAGTCAGCGTTCTTGCGTTTAGTGCGATGCTTTTTGCGTACTGTCAAAGTTAAGGACAAACGCGAAGAATACTACCAAATCTTAGATGCAGGTTTCATTTTAAGAAAACCAAGGCTTCGCTTAAGTCATGATCTGGTTGTTGTTCGATCATGGCTGATTCAAACTAAGACTATTCCAGAAGATGGCACTTTGGAGGTGATTGAGCTTAAGGAAACCAAGACAGAGGCTCAAATGACCAAGACTCAGCCTATTGTTGCTGAGTTGCCACGCCTGGTTCAACTCCTTAAGGAAGCACAGTTTATAGGACCATCTGAGGTGCAGGCACTGGTAGCCCAAATGGCCTTAGCTCCTGAGGTTTCTGTTGAGCGGTTAGCGCTGGATTCCGGGTATGTTAGCCAACAAGAAATGAACTCACTTAAGTTAGCAGAGATGCTGCTGGAACAAGGCAAAATTACCTTAGCACAGTTCCAGGTAGCAATTTATGATGAGCGCACCTCTGGCACGCGCATGGCTGAGTCGCTTCAATTGAGGGGCTGGTTGCCAGTGGAAGTAAAAGGCCAAACTGATGAAAGTAAGTGAAAGTTCAGTCCAAGAAAGATACTGCAAATGGATCTAAGCAACAAGCCTCGCCACACTTATCGTGAACTCGTTAGACTTCGCTCAGATGTTGCACGGGCACGAGGTATAAGGGACTATGAAAGAAAGGTTGTTGTACAAGATGTTCTTGCGCTGAAAGACCACGGTGTTAACGCCGGGGTCTCCTTGCATTCACTAGCAGACGAGTTAGCAAGAGAGGCAATTTCACAGCCTAGTAATCTGTGCGAGAGCCATTCGATCCCAGGAGAGGCCTTAGGATCAGTTTTATCCTTTAAGAATCTTCTCAAGAGTGTTTCTAGTGTTGGCCAGGCAGGCCCAGCCAGAGAGTTTTTGTTTGACGGTCAGAGTATTGAGCATTTTGAAAATGGCTCGCAAATGTTGAAGAATGCTCTAGGCTGTGTACAAGAGGTAAGGTCGCCCTGGGGTGAACGAATATGCTTCTCGTATGACTCTAGCGGCAATCTTGATGCTTTTACTAGGGTAGACCGTTGGGGTAGTCTTCAGAGCCAAGGTTGTCGGGAAAAACAAGGGGTGGTAGTGCGCAATAGCCAAGGACGCGTTTATGCTGTTGGCGTTTCTATGGCTGTAAGTCCTAGGGGTAGACTGACCATTCATAATGCCGGAGGTCAGTTTTTGGCTGTTGATCTAGTGCAGCAGGTGCATATCGAGCGGCACATTTTAGATTATTTAGATAAGTCTTATAGTGCTGTGACAGGAGTATTTGCGTACGATGGCTTTCGCCTAGCAACGGTGTTCCAAAA
>JACQVM010000237.1 GCA_016209785.1 Candidatus Melainabacteria bacterium
CAAGAAAGCCGATGCCTGCCACAGCCCAAAGCAAAAACCAAAGCATAGTCTGGTTGGCTGTAGCCGCAGCGGCTGCAGCCTGCGGACTCACACGACCCATCAAGATAAAGACTATGGCTTGCAATATAAGTCCTGGTCCACCAAAAGAAAAGAATAAGACCCCAAGGGTTACCACAGCCCATGCCTTAGCCTCGCTCCAAGCTGAAAAGCGATACTTAAACCACTTCTCAACGCCCGCATATGGGTTATAGCGAATAAGAACTTCCTCCAACATTTCATTAGCTGAAATGCCACCACTCTGACCCTTTTCAGCATGTCTGAGGGCATGCCGACTTTCCTTGACAGTTGTTATCTCATTTTGCGACTTCATGTTCCTTGCTCAAGGATTCCGCCTAGGTTAGCTCACTTACTGGCTGTTTCGTTGTAATCTCAGCTATCACCTCTAAAGCTTCTTTAGCAGTTGGTACACGTTGAGATAGTTCAAGATTTGTGCAAGCAGCAACCAGTTGGTCCACCTTATCTGAAACATCTTGATTGCGCTCCCTTGGATGTGATTGGCAAAGTGCCTCAGGATCATGCCCAGTCAAAAGGAAATACAACGTGCCACCAAAAGCATAAATGTCACTTTGGGTGGTTGCCTTGCCCCTAAATTGCTCGGGCGCAATATAAGCCTGCTTGCCTACAAGAGTGCCTGTAGCAGTACCTACAAATTCATTGGCAGCCCCAAAGTCAATGAGAACTAGGTCTCCGTCCTCTCGCAGCACTAAATTATCAGGGGTTAAATCTCGATGAACGATAGGAGGATCTTGCCCATGCAGATACAACAAAATATCGACAATTTGTCTGGCCCAGCTTAAGACCTTAGCTTCACTTTGCGCCCCATGCTGTTTCACCAACTGCCGCAAATCCTGGCCATGGATATACTCCAGCAACATATAATTACGCCCATCGTCCACAAAATAATTGAGCACCTTCGCCACTTGTGGATGATTTAAGCGCATCAAAAACTGTGCTTCTCGGTAAAACAGTTCTGTTGCCTTGTCCTTAGATTGTTGGTCAGAATTGGCAGGTACAACAGCTTCCTTCACCACAACCAGCTCCAAATTGTCCCGCTGTGCCAGGTAAATAGCTGAAAGCCCGCCAAAAGCCAATTGTCGTACAATCTTCAATTGCCCTGACTGTAAGGTCTTGCCTGGCTCTAAAGGAACAAAAGCTGTTGCATTAAAGCGGCGGCTTAGTTCTTCCTCCCACATTTGGGTATAACTTAAATGCTCAAGTCCTTTGTTCTCGTTCTGCAAAAGATTCTGAAAGGAAGTTACTTCTTGTACTTTTTGTGCATTTGCTCCCCATATCTCAAGGGCCAAAAACAGTTGCTCCAGGTCTGCCTTAGAAACATCCTTAAGAGATATTTGGGCACAACCGCCAGAACGAAAGTACATAAGCAGCATATCGTGATTGCTGTAATTGCTTGTTCCATTCCAAATGAGGCGGACATGGGACAAGTCTGACCACAAGCGCTCTCTACGAAAGCCTAGGCCAGGCAGCATAAACAGAGGAAAAGCCAAGCCTTCCTTACTTACTAGCAGACGATCATCCTCACAAAGCGCTGTCACAACAACCGAGATAATAGGTATTACGGCAAGTCCCATTAGAACTAGCATGGTGATCAGTGGAGAGACTTGACCAGGCTTCAGCAAGATTAAACCAAGAAACAACCCAAGACAAAAAGGAACAATAAGTGCCCAAACAGGCATTAATGCCCCCATTAGAATTAGGCCCACCCGGGCAGGCTTAGTCTTGTAGGCAATTGTCAGTTCCAGCTCTGCCACAGGGACTCCAAGCTTTACACCTAATCCACTGAAATGATTCTAGCTTACGGGACAATCAATATGTTTACATTACGATCCAGGCAATTTTAAAACCCCACCGGCAAAGCGGCTACCAAAAAACTCCAGATTGTTATCTGGGTACATGTAAGCCCAGATAAGCGATCCTTGGACATTACCAAAGCCACCTGAGCCACCTATAGACTGAACCTTAGCTTGTGCCCCAGCACTTAAACCACCAAAAAACGGGTGCTGGCCTGAATAAAAGGGGTGGTGAACTTCAGCCGCAGCAACTTTTACTTTGCCAACACTGGCCAGGTGCGTACCGCCAATGGCACTGATGCCTTTTTCATACGCTCCCAGGCTACCGATCACTACCCGATCAAATTTCATGAAGCCAGCAATATTACTTTGCAACATGCTTGTCGCTTGCGAACCGGAGTAAACAGTGTCATCAAGATAAGCAATCACTTTCCCATGTGCACCACCCGAGACAATCAGATCATTTAACTGCTTGGCGGAAATAAAGTTTTCTCTTGGAAGATGATTTACTTTGCCTACAAGATAAGTAATTAGATGCGTGCTGCCCCCTGGATCTTGATCTACCACCATGCGCAACGGTATCTGTCCGGTTGGTTTCTTTACTGCTTTGCTAATTTCCTCGTATAAAGACTTGGCTTTTGCCACCATGGTTACAAACGAATTGTTGACTGCACCTTCCTTGAGCATCCTGGCAGCAAGTTCCCGTTCCTCGCCAACATAATTGGTAAGAAACGAAGCAATCTGATCCTTGCTGGCCTTAGGTACTACAATTCGGCGATACAACCCCTCCAGTGGATCCATGGCAGCCAACTCTTCAGTGGTAGGAATACCGGTAACGTGATACTTGCCCGTTGGACGAACCACAACCACGTTGGCGCCTAAAGTCTTAGCTGACTCATCCACGGCCCCATTTAACACTTGCTGAGCAACGCCGTGCGGCAAGAGCTCTGGTGTAGCCTGTTGGACTGTCCGTGCTTGCGCCACCAGCGCGTCTAACTTGGCGACAACCTTCTCAGGGCCCTGAGCAAAATCCAGCAAATTAAGTCCCTTTTCAAAGCTACCCAAGTCAGCCACATAAATCTCAGGAATCTTTGCCAGAAGCTCTCTGTGTGTTTGGGTAATTTCAGTGTTGGCCAAATCATCAAATAAGACTATTGATTGTGGCAAACTATGTTTTTCTAAATGATCTAAGTTCCGCAATGGCATTTGCGTGCTGTTGCTCTTACGGAAAAGATAGCCAAGGAGATTGCCAGAGCTATCAGGCTGAAGAGCATATGGATTATTGATGACACCACCAGGCAGTCGGCTGGTTAGCTCTGCCCTTAAGGCCTGCAACTGAGCCTTGAGCCCAACGTCAGAGCAATTAGGCATGGAATGCTCAAGCAAAGCAATAGCCAGCTTTCGGTCCGATTCAGAATACCGCCCTAAAATTGCTTCCAGTTGCTCAGGAGTAATGGGTCGTGGGGTAAACTTCTCAAAAATCTCATCGACAAGAGCATTTAAACGAGCTCTTTGTGCTGGATCAGTCATGTCCTTAAAAAAGTCAGCTGCCTTTTGCAGATAGGCTACTTCGGACTGAGCTTTAGCTGTCTCAAAAGCAGATGCCTCAGACACACTGGGGTTATTGACCCGCTCAACTGACATGCGGATTTTTAAATCTTTCTCCAGCGAGCCCCTCACCTGCTCGACAAAAGACTGTGCAACTTCTGCGCCATGAGCATCTGTCTTTAAGCGCACCACCTCCTGGAAGTTTGTGTCAGTATGTAGCTTCTCCATGGAAGCATCTACTTGAGCACGATTGGTGCTGACATATTCATCTGCCGACCGTACTACCCCAACCTTCTTAGACAAGGACAGGTTTGCCCCAGGAGTCATGGTGTCTACACTTTGTACCAGTCCCAAGGCCTCTGCAAATTGAGGTGGAACAGAAGGACTGCCAGTCAGAGGGTCAACCTTCTGTACATTTACTCCTGCCTTTTCGTACAGGGCAACTGCATCCCCTACTGCCCCGAATGGGTCGTTAGCAGCCTTGGCAGTAAGTTCGGCAGGATCCTTGCCCAACATTTTGGCAGCATCTTCTAGCGACGCTACGCCAGATGGTGGCACCGGAACGCCATTTATTTCTTCAGGTTTTGGTGGCACAAACGGTTTAACTTGCTTACCACGAAAGCCATCTGCTAACCCGTCAAATGTCAAGCCAAACAGTGTCCCACCTATAAAGCCAAGAGCTCCTCCCTCGGCCGATCGCCTGAGCAATTGCATGGGATCAATTTGGTGAACTTGTTCATAAGAACTGAGGGCCTCTCTGGTAGGACTTTCTAGAGCACCAAATACACCACCAGCAGTACCGCCTTTTGTGGCAGCGCTTAGCAGCCTCAGTCCAATCCCTGCTCCTTGTGTCTCTAAGCGAGCTGCCAAAAACTCACCGGTCACAGTTAAACCAAAGCGATTACCGACTAAATGACTTGCTCTGGCCCCGGCCAGCTCTGCTAGCGGCAAGGTACCGCCCCAAACTGCCCCCATGATGAGATCTCTCTGTGGGTTGGCATAGCGGCCATCAATAAGCTTAAGCCCTGTCTTGGTCAAGCTGCCAACGCCAGCCCCGGCTCCCATGAGCACCGTCATCGACCGCACAGCTCTTAGCGGGGTGCAGGCTAAAGTAAGCCCTGAAGCTAAACCGGCAGAAATATCAGTTATGGTTTCCACCCCATTAGCCTGAGAATGCCTGTATTCAGTCACGACTCCAGCCAACTTAAGTTGTACCGGTTGGACCTTACCGGCAGCAAAAGCTGCACCGGTAAGTTGCTGATAGAGCGTCCCAAAACTGGCGGCGTCGTGTGCCTGAGCTGCCTGTTTAAGCTTGTCTATCTTGCCCTGCTCTTCCTTCAGCGTCTGCATTACAGCAGTTGAGCTGGAATCCCAACTGACCACATGTGCCCACAGGGACCGCGGGTCGTACCCAGTCCTCCCACTTTCGCTAGCACCTACCTTACCTTTAATTGAGTCCCAGAGCTGCCCAATGGAGCCCTGTCCGCGATACTCCTCAGCAAATTGGGCCTCAAGAGCTGTGTGAGCGGCCTGCAGTTTTTCTGCTTCCGCCACCAAATCAACTGCAGGCTCCTTGGGTTGGCTCTGCGCACTGCTCTCAGCAGGCTTGCCAGGAGCAGTGCCTTGCTCTCCAGGCTTGCCACCAGCAATATCCATTTTTTGCCAAAAACGGCGACTCAGCTCAGGAATCTCGCTTTCTGCCGGCAACACATAGGTTTGGCCTGCCCAGTACGTGGGTGCAATGAGCTCGCGACGGCCAGCCTTGCGTACTACAGTCGGCGTAAGTCCATTGGCTTCGTAAATGGCATCTATCGGATGGCGCCCGTTGTACTTCTTGCCAGAGAGCTCCCAAAAAGTATCGCCAGAGCCCAGGCGAACCTGCGTACGTTCATCAGGCAATCCTACCCGAGCTCGATCGTGCTTTGCGGCAGCTAACCTTGCGTCCTCGACTTGCTCAGTATAGGGATTGGTTTTTGCTTGAGTGACGTTTGGATGACTATCCTTGGTACTCTTGCCCGAAGACCCGCTATCAGGTAGGTGTTCTCCCCTGACAGGAGCACTTTTGTCAGACTTAAGCTTCTCGTTGACTTGGCTCATTTTAAGCCAATAGCGTCGGCTCAGCTCAGGGATTTCACTATCAGCAGGCAGCACATAAGTTGTTCCTGCCTTGTAACCAGGCACCACCAGCTCTGGCTTGCCACCACGATTTACAATCAGCGGGGAAAGCCCGTTGGCTTCATAAATTGCATCGACCGCATGGTGCCCGTTATATTTTCTGCCAGCAAGCTCCCAAAAAGTATCACCAGCAAACAAGCGAACTTGGGTACGTTCATCTTTTGGTCCCACACGACTTCGATCGTGAGTCCCCTGAGCTAAAGCCAAATCTGCAGCTACCTCAGAGTACATCTTGGACTCGACCTCAGATGTTTGCTTCGAGGATCGCGCCAATGTTTTAGCATCTGTTGGCTTTCCGTCTGACAGCTCGTCAGGCCAACGTGCTTTAGTACTCCCTGCATTTGCCGGGAGTGTATCCTTGTCAAATAGATGAAACGGACTTCCCACGGTATGCCCCCAATGGACACCTACGAGAAATCCAAGCCCGATATGGGCATTATTTAAGACAAGTAGCCGCCAATGGAAATGGGGAAACTACGTAGATTAGGTAAGATTACACTCTCACCAGTTTTTGCATGCACTGATTTGCACTAAGTTATGTCTCTAAGGAAACAATATGCCATTGCCTTTTAATAAGCTTCAGGTTCTAGATTTTGCCCATCTTTTACCTGGTGAGCTGTGCTCTACAATACTTACAGATCTAGGGTTCAAAATTATTAGAATTGAGTCTCTTGAGCCAGGACTTGGCCAACGGTTGCCACCCTTAATAAAGGGTGAAAGTCTTTATTATTGGAGCCTCCATCGAAATAAACGGCGTATTGCGCTTAACCTCAAGAGCAAGGCTGGCATTGAGGTGGTGCGCAAACTTGCCCGAGAGTCTGACGTTATCCTCGAGAATTTCCGCCCGGGTGTGATGAATCGCTTAGGCATTGGCTACAGCCAGATGCAACGTATAAACAGCAAGCTCATTTTTTGCTCTATATCAGGCTATGGACAAAACTCTGCCTGGAGTCAAAGACCTGGGCATGACCTTAACTATGTAGCAGAAGCAGGAATTTTAAGCTTCAACCAGACTCCCAACGGACAACCTGTCATGCCTGGTGTCCTTGTGTCGGATTACATGGCTGGCATTTATGCAGCACTGGCAATTGTTAGCGCACTTTATGAGCGGCAGTGCACAGGACAAGGC
>JACQVM010000260.1 GCA_016209785.1 Candidatus Melainabacteria bacterium
ACCTTGAGAGCAACGACAAACGACTAACCATGTCATTCCGAAAGCAACTAGCATATGAGGCATTCGTGCGAACGGCACGCTACGATCACAGTATCTCAAACTATCTGGGTGGATGCATTGAGACTGGCTCTGGCGATTTGCACAAGAGACTTCCTGAATGCTTGACACTTAACCTTAGAAAGTATCAGGATCTTCGCTATGGAGAAAACCCACACCAAATTGCTGGATGGTATGCTCTTGTATCCTCTGAAAGTTGCTCGGCTCCCGTATTTAGTGACATTGGCTTTCCGCCATTCACACAGTTGCAGGGTAAGGAACTTTCCTCGAATAATGTTACAGATGTATATGCTTTGGTTAAGATCTTGCGTGATATCGGTTCACCTGGAGCATGCATCATCAAGCACAATAATCCTTGTGGTGTGGCGCTTGGGAAGAGTATTCACAATGCTTTCGAGAAGGCCTATAAAACAGATCCTGTCTCGGCATTTGGGGGAGTGTATGGCTTAACCGAACCTGTTGATGCCTCATTAGCCTCGCGCATTGTTGAGAGTTTTGTTGAGATTATTCTTGCACCCGACTTTGATGAGTCCGCCTTAAGGATTCTTGCTAAGAAGAAGAACTTGCGTGTGTTACGCCACCATGCCCTCAAGTCGTCTTGCAAAGCACATGAAGTATGGCATATGAAAGACTTGCAAGACTTTGGCTGGCTTTGTGAACAGGATGCTGAGGACCCAGTCATGCCTGCTCAGTTTAGGTGTGTTACAGAACAAGCAGCTGATTCTTCTCTAGCTGGCGATGTAGCGTTTGCTTGGTCAGTGGTTACTCACTTGACGTCTAATGCCATTTTGGTTGCTAAAGATCTCTCATCGCTAGGATTTGGTATTGGTCAAACAAGTCGTATTGCTAGCGTTGAGATAGCACTCAAGCAAGCTGGAGTCGCAGCCAAAGGAGGAGTTTTGGCTAGTGATGGTTTCTTTCCACAAGTGGACAACATAGATGCTGCGGCCAAAGCAGGTATTTCCGTGATCGTGCAACCTGGCGGGAGCCTTAAAGATCCAGGGGTAATCGCTGCATGCAACCAGGCTGGGATTGCCATGCTGTTCACAGGACAGCGTTGCTTTAAGCACTGAGACTTAAACCTTAGATAAGAGGTTAAACTTACCTGTAAGTAGCGTGTAACCTGCTGATCTAAAGAGGAGAATCATCAATGAGAAGCTTTTTGTTTAGTGCTGGCACATTGTTTGCATCTCTGGCAGTAGGGGTTGAGCTAGGGTTTTTGTGCTATTTGGGGGTGCCACCAGTTTGTAGCCAAGAGATAGTCCAGAGCAAGGGTGCTAACGCATTAGCTAAAGCGGTGGCTGTGCATCCAGCAGAAGCCTCGCTAAAAAGTATTCGCGATGTCATTAATCGGCTTAGATCTGCAGCTTTGGCAGTAATTAACGATGTAGAGCAAAGAGATATGGCAGTGGTTGGTGAGCCTATGCTTATTCAGCCTATAGCTATGAAAGATGACACACATGCTATTGGCTGGGCTCAAGAGATGGAGGATCTTGGACCTGCACTGCCGCCACGCAAGAGGTGGCTTGATGTAGATGTCTCAAATGTAGGCGAACTTCTTCAGCTGCTGCAGTCCGAGGTTGCTGCCATGGTATTTCCTGACGATGGGCAAGCACAATGTAAGGAATCGTTGGCTAACGTCAACTCCGTCGTTAACGACATGCTAGCTCACTATCAAAGCTTGAAGGAGCTTACCAAAGGTCCCCAGTACGACAATCTAGCCATTGGCAAGCAAGTGCTTAAGATTTACGATGATGCTGCGGCAATGGAGGCACCGTGGAAGGACCTCGTCAAGCTTATAAAGAACAAAAGTTAGCTCACAAGGTTCTATCTTCAAGGCTCACTCTCAAGTAATTCTATTGCCTCAAGAAGCTGTTTCTTGTGAGTAGTGCTTACCGTCGGATAGCTTAGCTTTAGCTCCTTCAGTTTCTCACAAATAACATAGGCTACTGCCAGTCGTGTGGTTGGCTTATGATTAGCCGGCACAATAAACCAGGGTGCCCACTTGCTGCTGGTGTGATTGAAACAATCCTCATAGGCCCGCATATATTTATCCCAGTATGCTCGTTCTTTAATGTCACCTGCTGAAAACTTCCAGTTTTTCTGAGGTAGTTTAATACGCTCCAGAAACCTCTTCGTTTGTTCTTCCTTGGATACATGAAGAAAAAACTTCAATACTATGATGCCATTGTTGACTAAATACTTCTCAAAATTGTTGATTTCCTCAAACCGTTGTTTCCAGATGTTGTCTCCTTTGGTTTTTTTCGGCAACTGTTCATGGGCAAGAAGTTCCGGGTGCACACGCGTTACGAGCACTTCTTCATAATATGAGCGATTGAAGATTCCAATTCGTCCTCTTTCCGGCAATGCCTTAAAACATCTCCAGAGATAGTCATGATCAAGTTCTTCGGTTGACGGTGTCTTGAAGCTGTAAACTTGGCATCCTTGAGGGTTAAGTCCTGACATGACATGCTTGATGGTGCCATCTTTGCCGGCTGCGTCCATGGCTTGAAGAATAATCAAGACTGCATAAGTGTCTTGAGCATAAAGCTTGTCTTGCAGCTCTGATAGGAGTTGAATTCCTGCCTGTAGCCGGGTTTGAGCTTCTTGCTTGGACAGTCCTGGCAGGGTGTAGCAAGGATCATAATCTTGCTTCAAGGATATCTTAGTGCCCGACGGCACAATGAGCTTGCCAATTAAAGCGTCCTTTTTTATCACACTAGTAAACCTATCTTGCCTGCCAATTGCTTAGCAATTTCCGCAATTAGTATAAAACGATGATATGAACTTCAGCGGTGCCGGAATCGACAAGCAGTTGTCATACGCCCGCCGTATTTGAGCAACACCACGCCACTATGGTCGAGGAAAGTTTGACCTTTATGGGACACTAATATGTCATGTGCTTTTTACTAGTAATCAAGTCTTATTGTGTACCCTTGGCATCGCTTCCTTGCTGTCCAAGATATTCAGAATTCATCACCCCGAACAAGTCGATCGCGTGCTGCATGCTTGGTGTGATGGACTGTAGCAACAACGTTTTGCAGATGCTCGTGTCAAAAGGTTCCACATTGATTGTGAAATCATGCGATTTGAGGAAGTTACCATGGCTCAACTACCTTAAATGGAAACTCAAAAGTAACATTGCCAACAACAACTTTTAACCAGGCTTGAGCAAATGGGTCATTGTGAAAAAACACAATACTAGTTCGAGATTCATTTGCCCCGATGTTTACCGGCTCAAGGTTCATAAGTCCCATATCACTCTCAACTGCCGGGCCAGGCTCAATCACTGCCTCACCACGAGCATGCATTCGCTCTCTGTAGGCCAAGTCAGGCAAACTGATAGGAACAGTCCCCCACTTGCCATAAGTTCCAAACACATTGCCACCATAATTGTCTGCTAAATCTGGCAACGCCCCGCGCAGTTGACCAATATTTGGACGAGCTCTTTGAATGTTTACAAGCACTGGCTTTCTACGAGTAAGGTCCCATACAGCTCTTTCCCAATACACTCTGTCAATAGCATTAGGTTCTAGCTGAGTTATTGGCTTGTACTGTGGCTTTGTAGCACAAAGAGACACGGATCCTAGTCCAATCTCAATACGCTCCCGGGTTGTGTTGGTTAGTGAAATGAGCGCTCCGTAAAACTTCCCACCAGAGCTTTTGCCAACATTTACCAGAGCTGTTGCAATCCTTAATCCATTTGCACTCAAGTACCGAACTGGATAACGATCATCAGGGATTTCACGTGCTCCAGGCAACCCTGCATGCCAACGAACAATTACTGATCCACGAACTACAGCAGGCTCATTAAAGCGTACGAAAGAATCCACAATGGCTTGAGAACGCTCAAGCAACGCTTGCCCCTCTGCAGCTTTTCCTTGAGATTTAAGGAAAAGCCCAAAATCCTGTAGCCCATCAGCTAAATCTAGTCGCTCAAATCCTGGATGTGTCTCCAAAATTATAAGACAACGTACAAACAATGGCTCTGCTTCGTGAGTCCAGCCTTGAGAAGCCTTTATTTTGGCTAAAAGACGAAGACTTTGACCAACATCGTGATACTCCGTGCCAAAACTTTCCTCACGAATGGCTAGACTTTCAACACACAAGTCCTCAGCTATAGCATATTGCCCGCTAACATATTTGGTAAGCGCTAGAACATACAGTGCTTGGGCCACTGGCAGTGAGTTGGAACCCATTAGTTGCCTTGCCTTGGCAATGGAAAGCTTGATGTACTTTTCAGCTTGTCCAAAGTCTTCCATTGCTGCATAGACACTAGCAAGTCCAATGTAAGAGCTAACCAGCAACTGCTGATCAACGCCAACTTTCTTAGCCTCACTAGCCGCAGCCAGCAGCCTCACAAGAGCCAGCTCAAACGTGCGCTTCTCCAGTGAGCTAATCCCAGCATTAAAATAGCGTGACCAACGCTCATCTGACACGCTCAAACCTGCCTTACAATAGTTCTGCAGTGTGAGAAGCTCTGCCCCATAAGCAGGCACCAGCATACAACTGCTAATGCTGACAAAAAGCAACCAGGAGAGCCAATTAATCCTGATCAATTTGTTTTCACGTCTTACATGCACAAAGTGTTATCCTCAGCTTAATTGTCCCATCTAGGTTGTTTTTTTGTTTGCACTCCCTCACTTACAGCCCATGCAGTCCAAGCTACCTTTTATTCGCAGCCACCATACGTGCTTAGTGCTAATGGTTGTCGTATTTACATATGTTCTGCAACTGCAGAGTGTCAGATCGCAACCCCCACCAAGACCAGAGCATGGTCCGTGGAATAATGATCTTTACATCTTGGAATCAACCAATGGATTCAACTTCTCAAATGCCCACAAACTTTTTGAACGGGCTGGTGTAGCAACTTTAGTGCAAGATTCGCAAAACCGTCTCATTGCAGCTTTCCAGTGGTTTCCATTTGATGATTCTGATTCATTTGATCGGGTTGCGGTAAGTTTTTCCTATGACAGTGGAAAAAGCTGGAGTCATCCTCAAACGATCAACATTGAAGGACTACCGGAAGGTTTTATGCGCCCTTTTGATCCCACACTTGTAGTACTTGATGATGGTAGGTTGAGACTTTACTTCTCCTCACACAACTATGACAATCGCATACCAGCAACCTACTCGGCTGTCTCTGCCGATGGCATTCATTACACATTCGAGCCTGGGATACGTTTTGCCGCTCCAGGAGAAATGGTGATTGACTGCGCTGTAGGCAGACTAGGTGACACATGGCATTACTATGCGCCTGTTCAAGGTACCCGGGGAGTTGGCTATCATGCCATTTCCCAAGATGGGCTGCACTTTCGCAGACTAGCCAATGTTGAACTGCAAGGAGCAGAAAACTGGCTTGGTTGTGTGCTACCTACAAATAATGGCCTAAGATTTTATGGGACTGGTCATGGAGTGTGGTCGGCATGGTCCCCAGATGGAACGAGGTGGCACAAAGAACATGGTAGCCGAACCCCAGGAGCTGATCCTGCTGTGGCTGCAACAATGAATGGAAAGCTCATCATGATTGTCACCGGTCCGCCACGTCATCATGCTAGTCCATCACCATTTCATCAGGCTCGCCCGCCCATAGATCGGCTTGACGAACTCTGATACAGCTACCATTCTCTGTTTGCCACTTGTGACACAAGAAATTGGGGACTTACTTCCATATGATCGATTTAAATGAATCTCGAGCTTTCATGAGATATTTTATGAACTTATCTTTTGGTGCCTGAAACTCAATTTCTTGCACCACTGCACCAGTACTATCAGCATCAATTAATATCTCTTGCATGTCGATTTGATTTTCCTTGTACCTACCTTCAAGAACTAAAACTAGTTTGCCATTCAGGTCTTCTGTTCTAGCTGAGGAAAACAAGAATTCTTCAGTACTATCCTTGCCACGCAAAACCTGTGCCAATGATTTCATTTCCTCGGATGTCAGCCTATGTGCAGGTTGCTCCAATATTGCGTGAAAGGCATCTGCTGCTGTATGGCTAACCGGAACACCTCGATAGAAAAAGCTTATGCGCACGGCAGGATCTTCAGGAGAACAAAACTCCTTATAGATACTGTTGCCTCGTACATTGGCTAAAGTTTGGCCTTCCTGCCAGCCGGGAGGCATGGACATAACAGCTACCTGTCCCATATTCTCAACGTGTTCTAAATCCCCACGAGTTGCCGGGGACTTTTGCTTTGGCTCCTTGTCTTCAAGCAGCTCACGTAGATCTTTCTTATAGTTATCAACCATTGTCTCAGCTCGCCGTACCTCTGCTGGAGTGTGTCTCATGGTTTGTGGGCTATCTGCATCCATTATCTACTCCTATCTCCGCTCATCCTAGCACTGTCGGTGACTACAATTACCTAGTAACTCATGTTGGCTCTAGAACAACGGGTCCTTTTGAAAACTCATATATAAGATGGGTAATTGCTTTTTGGCGCTCTGAAGGTAATTGAGCCAACAACTTATCTAAATCCCAAAGGGCTGGATTATATTTCTTCTGCAAAAAAGCCTCCAATTTGCCGCCTGCTTGAGCCTGGTCTCTTTGCTGCATGAGTGCTGTCATAGTCTCACCCACGGACCTGTTAAAGTGGTCTTCACTCATAAGCCCTGTCGTACCGGCTGAGCGAAGCAACTTCAGTCTTCCTTCAGGAGGCACAGACTGATAAGCATCCTCAAATTCTTGTTGCACGCGAGCAAATGACTCCTCATTGAGGGTACCTGCCTGCCTTTGGCGTTCCCATGTTGGTTTAGCAGCAGCAATAGTCTCCCCAAGTTTCTTGACATAATCTCCATCATTTAGTTGACCAGAAACGTGTCGCAAGCGTAATAACTCCAATGTCCTATGTGTATCTACCTGATGATGAGCTTTGTTCCAGGCTACTTCCTGCTGCATCTGCTGAAGAGCTCGCTCAGGACCCTTAGTTGCAAGAAAGAGGTCGTGTATATTGACCTTATTCTCACCCACGTGATCAACATTCTCACCCCACTGGTTATCAACAGCAACCTTAGCAGGTCGGCCGGGTTCATAATCAGTTATTGTTACCACGTGCCAGCCTCCAGAGCCACCAGCCGCGCCATCATAATCCTCCTTCCAGAATGGCTCCATAGCAGTATGTACCATAATGATAGTTGGCAACTTGTTGTCTCGATTAAGCTCGGCAAGCTTGTCCGTAAGCTCTTTTTCTGAGCTAAAGCGAGTTGCTTCATTTGCTGCACCCTGTCTGCCAGGGCCGATGACCTCAGATGCACCAAGGAACACATCCTTATCTGACCCGCCAATAATAGTATTGTGCACCTCGACTATTCTGCTAGCATCTAGGCGTGGAGACATGATGGGATGGCCTTTGGAATCTTTTAAAACCTCATGAGGATTCTTTGAATAGTCCACCAGTCTTTCGCCTGTGTCCCTGTCGCGTTCATTAAAAGAAACAGGATGATTTTCATAATGAATATTGGGATTGTGTTTTGCATAAGACAGATTGACTGCCACCACATTAAACTGTTGCGTAGCATAGGAACGATCGCGTCCTTCCGGGCTGTCCTTTTGTGCCTCCTTGTCCGGGCGAATACTATTGATGTCAGGTTTCACTTTAGTTCCATCAGGAGCTATGTACTCACCTGTGGTGGCAACATCAACCACTAATTTGGCTGCGTCTGATGGATGCCTTGAATATATAAGAACCTCGGTTGCTGTGACATTGCATGTATGGTGAAGTCCTTGATCGATTGTGTTCGGGTGTGCTGCCTGG
>JACQVM010000232.1 GCA_016209785.1 Candidatus Melainabacteria bacterium
AAGGCTGCTGACCTTATGGTTCTTAATACCTGTGCAATTCGAGAGGGTGCGGAGGACAAAGTGTACAGCTATCTTGGTTATTGGCGAAAGATTAAGCAGACGCGGCCCGGGAGTCTTATCGCTGTTGGTGGCTGTGTAGCACAAGATCAAGGAGAGAAGTTTCTCAAGAAAGTGCCTGCAGTAGATATTGTCTTTGGAACACACAACATGCACCGTCTGCCAGATTTAGTTATTGAGGCAAGTAAGAGTCGTAAACCCATTGTGGAGATAGTTCAGGAGTTGCCTCCCGATTTGCCAGAGACACCCGTTATTAGACCAAATAATGTCAGTGCCTGGGTTTCAGTTATTTTTGGTTGTGACTACAATTGTACTTACTGCATTGTCCCTTATGTACGTGGACGTGAGCGAAGTCGGAACCCAGAGCAAATCCTGACTGAGATACGAGAATTGTCTAGTGCTGGTTATCTAGAGGTAACTCTTTTAGGGCAAAATGTTACTGCATATGGTCATGACTTAGAGCCAGCTTTACATTTAGGGCAGTTGCTTGTTCGAGTTGGTGAAGTGAATGGAATTAAACGCATTCGTTTTACAACTGGGCATCCACGTGATCTTAAGAGTGAGATTATTGATGCAGTGGCAGCCGTCCCTCAAGCTTGTGAATATTTCCATGTTCCTATCCAAGCAGGTGATGATCGGACATTGAGGCGCATGGCCAGAGGATATAAGGTGGATTTTTACCATCGACTTGTGGATGAAATTAGAGAGAAAGTTCCTGATGCTGCCATTACTACCGATCTTATAGTTGGCTTTCCAGGGGAGACTGAACAAGAGTTCCTTAATACCGTAAACCTTGTCGAGCAAATATGTTTTGACTCTTGCAACACTGCTGCTTATTCTCCACGACAGCACACACCATCTGCTGGTTGGGAAGAGCAAATTCCAGAGGAGATAAAATACGAGAGGCTTCGCTTTTTAAATTCGGTGGTGAACGAAGTAGCCTTAAGGTGCAACAGGAGCTATCTGGGCAAGGTTGTGGAGGTGCTGGCGGAAGGGCGTAGCGAGCGTAATCCAGCACGTCTTACGGGTAGGACTCGTACCAACAAGGTGGTTAACTTTGAAGGACCAGATACTTTGATTGGAAAGCTTATTGAGGTTGAAATCCAAGCAGCCAACGCTTGGGCTTTACGTGGATCTGTCAAGACCTTAGCTTATACTCACCAAGCCCACTTCTTGGCTTAGGCTATCTGGCTGGTTATGATGAACGTTGCATGTCTGGACGGTAGCTAGGTTGATGAGAGATTACCTTCTTGTTTTTATAAATGGACAGGAACATCGGCTCAAAGGTACAGATGCCTTCAAAACCTTGTCTAATTTCTTACGACAAGGACTCAATGCTACTGGTACCAAAGTGGTCTGCGAGGAAGGTGATTGTGGTGCATGTACAGTTTTGGTTGGTAGGTACAGCAACGGCGAAATTACCTATCATCCAATAAACTCATGTATTCAATTTCTTTATCAGTTGGATTGTTCACATGTGGTTACTATTGAGGGACTCACTGGTGATGGGCAGCTTAATCCTGTTCAAGAGCAAATGGTAAAAGGGCACGGCGCCCAATGTGGCTTTTGTACACCGGGCTTTGTTGTGTCCATGTGTGGCTTATTTGAGCATAAACAAGAAGTTGATAGGCAAGATGTTAAAGATGCTTTGACTGGAAATCTTTGTCGCTGTACAGGCTATGAGCCCATAGTGGAAGCTGCTTTGCGGGTTGACGGTTCAGAGATTGTGAAACTCAGGAAGGCATATCCTTCCCAGAACATGATTCAAGCCTTTGCAGCACATGAGCAGGTTCCAGTCCTTATTGAGTTTGATGGCAAGACCATGTTTAGCCCAACAGATATAGACAGCGCAGTTAAGTTCAAGTCTCGGCATCCTAGCGCGATGATTGTTTCAGGTGCAACCGATATTGGAGTTTCTTGCAACAAGAAAGGTTTAAATCCTCCTGTGTTGCTGAATCTGTCCAATGTTTCTGGGCTGGATGATCTAAGTGTTGAAGACGGTGTGCTTGTTGTTGAGGCAAGAGTTTCACTTGCACGTCTTGAAGAATTTTCTACAATCCATCTACCAGAGTTACAGCGCATTCTCTGGACTTTTGGCGGGCCTGCAATCAAACAGATTGGGACATTGGTGGGCAACATAGCTAATGGTTCACCTATTGCTGATACGCTCCCATGGCTTTTTGTTATGGATGGTCAAGTAGAGCTTACTGGTGCCAAAGGAACAAGGTTTGTAAAAGTTAGTTCTTTGTATCAAGGATACAAATCTCTTGATATTAGTTCCGATGAGATTATTACCAGGGTGCTTATCTCAATGCCCAAAACATCTGAGATACTCAAGCTTTACAAAGTATCCAGAAGGAGGAATTTGGATATTGCAGTGCTGACGGTTGCAATACTGATGAGAAGAGTCAACCAAACAATTGAATCAATCCGGGTTGCCTATGGTGGCGTGGCTCCTGTAGTGCTGAGATTGCCCAGGACTGAGGAGTTTTTGACAGGCAAGGAGTTTTGTTTAGAGTCTTTTAGGCAGGCAGGTAAGGTTGTCAGGCAAGAGATTTTGCCTATTACTGATGTACGTGGTTCCCAGGAGTTTCGTTATCAGTTAGCTGAAAATATATTGCAGAAGTTTTATTGGGAAACCCAATGTGATAAGGAGTTGATATGCCTGTAGTTGGCAATGATGTTCCTAACGACTCAGCAATAGGACATGTAACAGGTAAGTCAACCTACATTGATGATCTTCGGCGAGCAAATGATGAGCTGCTGGTGGGCATATACTCGTCGCCGACAGCCTATGGACGAATTAAGGTTCTTGATTTATCTCAAGCCAGGAAAGTTCCTGGGGTTGTTGAACTTTATACATACAAGAGTCTTACTGGCACCAATAGATTTGGCCCTATCACAGAAGATGAACACCTGCTTGCTGAAGATTTAGTTGAGTATGTGGGACAGCCAATAGTTGTTATTGCCTCAGAAAGTATTGCGGCAATTCAGCAAGCAAGAGCAGCAATAAAAATTGAAATAGAAGAGCTACAGCCTATTCTATCTATTGATGCAGCTAAGGCGGCTAAACAGTTTATTGGTGAGACACGAGTCATAAGACGTGGGAATATAGCTAAAGGTTTTGCAGAGGCTGTGCACACGCGGGAAGGCACTTTTGTTAGTGAAGGACAGGATCATTTTTACCTTGAGTCACAAGCGGCCTTGGCTGTGCCTGGTGAGCCTGATTCGCTGACGATTTATTCCTCCACACAAAATCCTAGTGAGGTGCAGGAAGTTATTGCACAGGTTCTAGG
>JACQVM010000238.1 GCA_016209785.1 Candidatus Melainabacteria bacterium
GCTGCTGCTCTTCTTAGTGAGATTAGCACACGTTTCATACCAAAGGCTCGCATGCAAGTTGAAGTATCGGGGTGTTCGTACACTTTGGATTCTAGTGCGCCAATGTCGTCGGAAATGACGTCTAGCAATGGCTGGAATTGATCGCAGACGAAGTCCATCAGTGCATGCAGTAGTTGATCTGAGGTTTGGTAAATATGACTAGAGGCAATCTTGTTTTTTACGTGGGCAACAGTCCTGCTTTCACCAATAGCTACCGTAACAACAAAGTTTTTCGCAGCAAAGACACATAGTTTGCCAATGATGAGAGTTTCGTCTTCGACATTGAAGTGCAGGGTGTTGAGTACCAGGAAGAGGTGGTTTCCATAATCGTCTAACTTTGCTCGCTGAGAGGGGCTAACACAGTCCTCGAGTGCCAAGGGGTGAAGCTCATATTGTGGCGCTAAAACTACAAGCTCGGGATCATCTGGATCATCAAAGTGGTGCCAGCGCAGTTCCGGGGCGTCTATGATTATCTCTTCGGGCATGCTCAAGAAGGTCTTGTCGCAAGGAAACTATTGGACTACACTCGATGTGCCCCAATCTCCAGGACTATTAACCTGACAAAAGCAGAATGGCTCTTGGCAAGTGGGTTGTGAGCTGTAAAATTGACTGGAACAAGCTTTTGTTTTCAAGATGGACGTTTACGCCGTGGGCTAGCAGCACCAGCAGCAGAAAGCTTGTTAGGAAATTGATAAATGTTGCTGGCAGACAGAGTATTTCGTTTTGCTACAGCAAGATTGGAACTTTTTTGTTTACCTCTGACGAGCTTTCCACCAGTGTTTAACTCATAGCCGGCAGTTATGCTCCAGAAGCTCCAAGCTAGTCCAGCCAACACAAAAGCAAGAAGCAATTGCAGCCAATCAAGGCAAGTCAGCAAAAAACAAATAGTTGCAGTTGCCAAGGCGGTAGCAACTGTATATGCATGGGAACCCATACAAGCCCTACAAAGTATTTATTGACTAATGAATATACGATACAGCGCACATAGATATGGTGGATTCTTGAGATCCAACGGTTTAATCAAGCAAGAGTTTATTTAGACTTAAGTTAGTGGGACTCAGGTGCTGTGATTACTTGTTGTGTCTTGCTGCTTTGCCATGTGGAGCCATCCCTGTATCGGATGACCAACACCCTGATCTTAACTTCGGTGGTTTTTGGGTTGACTTTCTCGTGTCGCCACTTTTCGGAAGATGAGCCTCCTGGGGCAATTTGGGCAACATGTCCTGCGTGCAGGGTGCCTAAATCGTGACCAGATTCATCGGTAAAACGTACCCTGAACTTGACTGCTGATATTGGTTTTTCCCCATTGTTGCTGTATTCAATGTAAAGCCTTGCTGCCAGTGGCGCTGCAAAAGGATCAAGCTCAAATTGGGTACGGGCAGATGAAATAGCTACAGGGCAGCCTGGCTCAGATACAAACTCTGTGGGTACTAATTTGAGTTTGGGAACAGAGTCCATTTGGGCGATAATTTGAGGTATGCCGAAAGGAAAACCTAACAACAGACCAAAACTTCCCAAGCTCATGAGAATTAGCAAGATCAAGTTTTTGATATGGGCAACCCTCATTAGTATCTGCCTCCTTATAACTGTCGGTGGGACTTCTGCCCAAGTAGGCGAGCCCCCAAGACCTAATCTACTGCTAACAATCTTACATACCAACGACTTGCATGCCCATGATGAACCATTTGAGGAGTATGGGCGGCAGGTTGGTGGAATGGCGAGAATTGGCTATCTCATTCGTGCTATTCGTAAGGACAGGTCCAATGTATTGGTTATTGATGCTGGAGACATTTTTCAGGGCACGACCTTTTATAAGGTCTATCATGGTGAGGTAGAGGTTGCACTGCTTAACCAAGCAGGCTATGACATATATACAGTAGGCAACCATGAGTTTGACAATGGCCCAGAAAACTTAGCTAAGCAACTGAAATCAGCAAGGTTTGACATTATCTCGGCTAACTTGGATGGCTCCTCGGTCCCAGCACTCCAAGATTGCATTAAGCCTTCCGTAGTAAAGGTCGTTGATGGACAACGTGTTGGCTTTGTAGGTGTTATAACACCTGATTTACAGAAAGATTCGCTTAACTTAAATGGCGTGCATATAAAGGGAGTTGGCCGAACTCTTGCCTGGATTGATCCTATTGCTGCCGAAGTAAATCTCTTGAAAGCACACGGCATCAACAAGATTATCCTTGTGACTCACGTAGGCTTAGAGCTAGATAGGCAGCTTGCGGCAATGTTGCCCGATGTAGATGCCATCATTGGTGGACATAGTCATACGCGGCTAAACAAGCCAATTATTGTTAACCATTCAGACGGATCCAGCACGGTCATAGTCCAAACCGGTTGTTATGGTAGGGCTCTAGGGAAGCTTGAGTTGGCGTTTGATGTGCACGGGAAAGTCATTCTGTCCCAAACGCGCTCTAAACTGATTAACATTAATCAGGCGATTCCTGAAGCCCCAGACATAAAGGCATATCTTATGGAAAGGGCTCAGCCACTAAGAAAGCTACAAGAAAGAGTCGTTGGTGTAGCGTTGGATGACTTTGATAACAGATTCTCGCGCTATCCATGGGATTGTCCAATGGGCAATTTAATCTGCGATGCTTTAGCTGACTCTGGTAGTGCTTACGGAGCAGCCATTTCTTTCCATAATCGTGGAGGAATAAGAGCCAGAATTGAGCGAGGGCTGATTAATCTAGAAAAGGTTGAGGAGGTCCTGCCGTTTGACAATCATCTTGTCTTTGCCACTGTTCCTGGTGGCACAATTCTTAAGGCTTTGGAACACAGCGTGTCAGGAACACTTGGTGGACACTTTCTAGATGTGCATGGGTTGAAGATAGCGTACAATCCGAACAAGCCACCAGGAAGCAGAATTGCCTTTGCTCTGGTGCAAGCGCCTGATGGTCAATGGAACCGGCTTGACGAGCAGTCCACCTACAAAGTTGCACTTAATGATTACAACTTTAGTGGTGGCGAGGGTTACGACTTCTCCACCAGCACAGATATGCAAGCTACAAAGCAACGACTAGCGTTGGTTCTTGCTCAATATCTAGCTAAACATCAGAAGGTAAAGCCGAGGGGACCATCACGGATAGTCCCAATAACCGACGGACTGCTTGAGGTTGTCTCTGAAAACGGACAGCCATATCTTCAACTTAAGTGCTTGATACCAGAGCAAAGCGTGATACTAGTAGTAGGTGATGGCCTTGGGGTGGAGCCAATTGCTGACTCGATACCTGTTCCACTAAATCATCCTGTTATACGTGAGACAAGATTCCCTACAAAAGGCTACAAAACTTCCCTAAACAGCCTACAACACAAAACCGCACACCCTGGGCGTACTAATCCTAGGCCTCAGGTAGCTGCCATGCAACCAAAAGAAACAAACGATAAGGCTCTACAGGTGAGCCAGCCACATGAGGCAACATATAGGTGGAAGTTACCTCTAACTGACAATAATGGCGAGCGCACCGGCTTGCCCAGTACACGAAAGCGGCAATGGGCCTCTGTCATAATCCATCCTCAAAGACAAAGTGGCAATGCAAGAGTGATCATTGCGGCACCAGTGAATTTAACAACCGGTAGTAATGTTACTGGTAACGTCCCAGCCCCTTAAGAAGTTGATTGAGATTTTGTTGTGCCTCAGTGTAGTCAGACTTTAGCTTCAATGCTTGCCTGTACTCGGCTTCCGCAAGATCAATTTTGCCCAGCTTTGAGTAGGCTGCACCTAGATTATTGTGGGCTTTGGCATTTTTTGAATCTAGCCTGATTGCAGCTTGATAATGTCCTACAGCTAGCGTGAGCCGGCCTTGTTTTTGATAAAGCACCCCTAAATTGTAGTGAGCATCGGCAAAGTTAGGATCAATTTTTAAAGCTTTCCTGTATTCCTCATAAGCTTTCTTGAGATCTCCTTGATTGAAGTAAGTAATTCCAAGACTTACGTGAGCTTGAGCATAGCCCAGGTTGCATTGGGCTTCCGGATAATTAGGATCAATCTTCAGTGCAGCTTGATACTCAGCAATGGACTCAGGATATTTTCCCAGTGCTGCATAAGCTACACCTAAATTGTTGTGAGCTTCGATATACTTAGGATTGAAGGTAAGTGCTAACTTGTATTCTTCAACTGCACGTTCAAGATCTTTGCCTTGATGATAAAAGCGTCCAAGACTGTAATGGATGGTTGCATTCTGGGGATCCAGCTTCAGCGCCTTATGATAAGAGTCAAGAGCTTTATCTAAAGCACCCTCATGTTCGTAGCAGAGTGCCAGATTGTACTGGCACTCTGCATGTTTTGAATTATGTCTAGCTACTTCTTCCAGCAAACGCTCTGCTTGCCGGAAATTGCCGTCATCTAGATAAGCAACACCCAAATTGTACCGGGCGTCCGTCAGTCCAGGCTCAGATTCTAAAGCCTTTTGATACTCAAGCTTAGCTAGCTGCAGTTTGTTTTGGTGATGATAAATCTTGCCTAAAAGATTGTGAGCTTTGGCATATTCAGGCTGGCTGGAAAGCAGTGTTTGTAGATAACTTGCTGCATCACCAAACTGTCCTTTAAGGTAAGCACGTTCTGCTTGCTCATAAAAATGTGCTGCACTACCAGGGCTAGCAGTCCCAGGAGATTTTTTTGCTGGTGCAGCACCTTGTTGATCTGACTGGGCTAAACAAGGCTTGGCTACAACCAGCACAACAATACTAGCAAGGATATTTAAATGGTACATACCAATACGGAAGGTACTTAGCAATGTTTTCAATGACTTGCTCCTTCATGTCAATCCATAATTATGGATCGTAAGGTAGTTGCACATAGTTCTTGTACTTAGTTACCGCTTAGGCTCATACTAAGGGACAATAGGGACCGTGAACTATATGCAGAAAAAACACTTAATATCTTGCTTTTGTTGGCTGACAACCCTTGTGGCTGTAATATGCGCTTGCTTGCCCGTGCTGCTGGAATTTCCTGGATACGCGAAGACTGCTAAGGCAGCAAAGAGATCTACCGTGGGCACAGACGATCCTGGGTGTCTGAGTTGTGTTTCTCAGGCTGCCTCAATGTTTGCTATGGGCAAGAGCAAGGAAGCTGCAGAACTGTTGCGCTTGTGGTCTAATCGTTGTCCCCATAACGCACAGCTCCATCTTTTGCTTTCAACTATCTATATGCGCTTGGGACCTCAATTGGACCAGGCTGAGGTAGCAGCTAGCCAGGCTGTGAGTTTATTGCCAGAGTCTGTGGCAGCCCACCTGCAATATGCCCTGGTGCTTTCAGCTAACAAGAAAGACATTGAGGCTATCGGAGAGTTTAAGAAGGTAACTGAACTTGATCCACTCAGTTATGAAGCATGGTCAAGTCTTGCCAACCTATACAGCGAGCTACAGGAGGATGATTTAGCACGTCAGTGCGCAATGAAGGCCTCAGACCTTGAACCATCGAGGAAACCCAACTTTGTTAAACCTTAAAAATGTAACCCAACAAAATGTTTACTGAAGAGCTGACCACAGTTAAGTCTATAAATCCTGCAACTTGTGAGGTGCTTGGCGAGGTTCCAAGTCTAAATGCTCAGGAAGTGCAAGCATCTGTTCAAGCAGCTTGGCAGGCTTATGAGTCATGGAGACTTACAAGCTATGATGTTCGCGCCAGAAAGCTTTTAAAGCTGAGAAAACTGCTTGTTAGCCAAGCTGATGAAATTGCCACTTTGGTAACTAAAGAAGTAGGAAAGCCTTTAGCGGAAAGTTTTACGGCTGAGCTGGTTGGACCGTTGGATGCTTGTTTGTGGTTTGCTGAAAATACTGAACGATTACTCAAGGATCAGCTAATAAACATGACCAATCCAATGCTAACCAGCAAGCAAAGTATTATTACTTTTGAGCCTGTTGGGGTTGTTGGCATGGTTGCACCTTGGAACTACCCTTTTGCTATTCCAATGATGTCGATCATTATGGCTGTGATGGTAGGCAATACTGTTGTTCTTAAACCATCAGAAAAGTCATCACTAACAGGCATTAAGATTGGGGAACTTTTCGGCAAGGCAGGATTCCCTCCTGGAGTGGTTTCCGTGATTACAGGACACCGGCAGACCGGAGTTTATCTCACACAACAACGACTAGCCAAGCTAATTTTTACTGGCTCAGTTGCTGGCGGAAGCAAAGTAATGGCACAGGCTGCTGACAATCTGACACCAGTAACCTTGGAGCTAGGTGGCAAGGATGCAGCCATTGTTTTGCCTGACGCTCCACCTGATTGGACAGCTCGCGGGCTTGTTTGGGGAGCTTTTAGCAACTGCGGACAGGCTTGTGCTTCGATTGAAAGGTTGTATGTTGTCCGTGGAGAACACACTCAGAGCCTTATTGAACGCCTTGTAGGGTACACACAGGCTCTCAAGCTTGGTCCTGGCCTAGATGCTAGCTCAGATGTTGGCCCTTTGGTGGACGAAGTTCAACTCGGCAACGTGGTAGCCCAGGTTGAGGAAGCATTGTCTAAGGGGGCTAGGGTTTTAGCTGGTGGCAGGCGTCGTCACGATCTGGGAGGTTATTTTTATGAACCGACAATTTTGGTAGATGTGAACCACTCCATGACAATTATGCGCGAAGAGACTTTCGGTCCTATTCTCCCTCTTATGATAGTGAATTCTGAAGATGAGGCCATTGAGCTAGCAAATGATAGTGATTATGGGCTATCTGCTTCGGTGTGGTCTGGCAACCTAGGCCGAGCGGAAGATGTAGCAAGAGATCTTGATGTTGGCACAGTTTTCATCAACGATTGCCTATTCTCTTTTGCTTGTCCACAGGTGCCCTGGGGTGGACTCAAAAAGAGTGGTACAGGACGAACCCATTCGTATTTTGGCTTGTTGGATTTAGTAAATATTAAGCATGTCAGCATCGACGCAGCCGGTGGGTTGCACCGCCAGTGGTGGTACCCATATGGGAAATCACGTATTGAGTCTATTCGCGGAGGATTAAAATTGTTACACGGGAACTTCCCCTGGGAGAAGTTGGGGGGTGCGTGTGCTTTTCTTTATAATTCGGTGTTTACACCAAAGTAAATAAGGTATCTGCTGTGCACCACTGTTAAACCCTCTTTTACCAGTTATCGTGCTTCAATTGTGGATTGTCTTGGCAAGCGCAAGATATCTTTCAAGATGTTTAATGCCTTATCGCATTCAGCATGGTTATTGTTGCGACCCGCAGTAATCCGGAGGCAACCAAGTGCTTCTTTATAAGGAATCCCCAGTGCCAAGAGTACATGGGATGGACCGATGGTGCCTTGATGGCATGCTGAACCGCTTGAGATACACAATCCTTGAAGATCTGATTTCATTACCAGTGCCTCTCCTTGTCCACCTTCTACAAGGACACTTACATGTCCAGGGATTCTCTTTTGCAGGTCAATGGGACCGGTCAACTTTACTCCAGTCATGGATAAAAGCTTCTTAGCTATAAGGGATTGCATCGAGCACAACAAGGAATGGTGAGCCTCCAGCTCTGCTTGAGCCAATTGAGCGGCAACGCCTATGGCTACTATATTAGCCAGACTTTCAGTGCCAGGAAATAAAGCCTGCTCTTGTCCACCACCAAACACCAATGGCATTAAACTAATACGCTTGCGTACAAAAAGTACACCAATTCCTTTGGGTGCATAAAACTTGTGACCTGAAATGGATAAGGTAGAAACTGGTATTTGGGCAACATCCATTGGAAGCTTTCCAGCAACCTGAACAGCATCGGTGTGGAAGTACACAC
>JACQVM010000240.1 GCA_016209785.1 Candidatus Melainabacteria bacterium
CCCTGGTATTTCCGATCACTATGATGCAAAAGGGTTTGGAATATTTCCTTCAACCTGGAATCGGATTCACTCCCAGCAGGTTGTTGCTCGTGTTGATCCGGATTCCATTAAGCGTATGGAAAAGCATCATGCGCTTGTCTACCTGTCACCTGCTGGAGATGCTGAGTTTGGTGAAACCAAGCCTTTTATGTGTGATTTGAGGGGCATTGAAGAAATTGCCAAGCTGCACTTGCTGCACAACGTCACAGGACGAAGTGTGGCTGCCTCCGAGCCGGAGGTGTCAACTAGTCAGGCAGCGATGCCAATGAGTGACGATGTGGTTGTGCCTGGTTCTGTGGTGAGTGCTGCCGTTGCAAGCGGGTCTAGTTCAGGCTCTACATCCGTTAGGCTTTGTCCACATTGTGGACAACCTGCAGGCAAAGGGCGTTTCTGCATTGAGTGTGGCAGGCCATTGACTGGGATACAGCCTGGTCAGTTGACGCAAGCTATGCATTCGCCGACTCAGACCTTGCAAAGTCCAACTCATCCGACGGTGCCCTCTGGACCCAGAGAAACCCTGCCTGCATTTGTTCAGCCAACCCACCAGTCCATGTCAGTAGATACTGCACCTGGTGAGGTTGAGACGTTGGCACCAACATCAATGGGTGGGACAACAGACAACTCAGTGACATCCGGCCTTAGCCCATACTCGGCAGGCGCTGGTGATACCCAGCGGGCTGTGCTGGCTGGGCAAGCTTTCCCGCCTGCTGCTGGAGTGAAGCAGAGGGTTCCGATGCCGCCACAAGTTGTCCCGCCGGTAGGCACTACTGTCCCTGCCATGCCCCCTTCGGCAGGACAGATAACGCCGCAAGGACAACGCCCACCTGTAACAAGCCTCATTGCTGACCCGGCGAAACTAGGTATACAGCATGGTCGTCAAGCAGTGGACATTCCGGTGAACCAGGCAGAGACTTCTGTCGGTGGTGTGGAGTTTTAAGAAAACGCCAGGTAAATTTGGCAATGTTGAGCGGTTTGGCAACAAGGAATGACACCGTGAGTACATTGTTTTAGAATTTAATTTACGGGGTACTAAATGTGACAACTGGAAACCAGGTTTCAACTCATGATAGAAAAGCTAATCAAGGTAAAGCCCAAAAGGAAAAGCCTGGTGTTAATGCAGAGGGACATTTGGGCACTGGTGCAGCTTTATTTACATCGGACAATTAGCTCCAGCCAATTGGCGCGTCTTTGTTTTGCTGACATAAGTTATGAAACAGCTCGCAAGCGCCTGCGCAGGCTACAGCAGGGTGGTTATACTGGTTCGGCATCCAGCGGCCGTATGGAAGGCCGTGGGCGACCGGAGCTTATTTATTTTCTGACAACCTCTGGCGCTAAGGCACTCGAGCAGCACAGAGGCATTTCCTGGGAGACTGTTCCTACGGGACCACCACATACATATCATAAAGAACATTTTCTCCGACTGGTTGACGTGCGTTTGGCTATGGAGGAAGCAGAGCAGAAGCACTTGATACTTGATTTGGAATGGAATACAGGGCGTGAATTTTGGAAAGAATTGGCAGGAGATCTGACCAATCTGGAAGAGCAAGCAGATGCCACCATTGCTTTTCGATATCCTGGGACTGAACTCATCAAAGTGCTCTTAGAAATTGACACTGGCAACTTCCGGCAGACACGGCACTGGGAGCCAAAACTTCGAACATTTTTAAAGACCGGATATCCCATATGGGTAGTAACTGGTAGTCCAACCAGGATTGTAACGCTTAGAGCATGGACAACCCCACTTCTGGAAGAAGGTGGTGTTGGCCCAGGCAAGTGTGTGTTTAGTGTTTACAACGACATTATCACAAAAGGCATTTTTGGTGCTACATGGGTGCGCACCGATGGTAGTATCACTGACTTGAAACCTAAGCTGCCCGATGTGAAAGTTTAGTTCTTGGGTAGACAACTTTGTAGGTACTACAACCTGCGCTGGTGCGGTGCATGAGGCACATATAGCTTTGTCTTACCTTTTATAAGGGCGCTAGGAGCTGTCGCTCACAGATATAAGGACCGGCGCAAAAATGGAAAGGCTCCATGGGCAGATTTTAGTTACGGCGCAAATGCACCAGCTGTAGCTCCGGGCATAGACTGCACACTGTTTGTTAGTATGTGCGTTAAAGTCCCGTCATTGGGGTACACGGTCTGGAGTGAGTAAACTGAACTGCTGGCCCCAGGATTGGCAAAACCCAGGTTACCTTTTTTAACCACTGGTACTGTTACAAAGGTATTTCCATCAGGACTGCCACCCAAGACAAGAAAATCCGAAAAGCCAGCTCCTTTTATTGCCACTGCTGTGTCGCGCAAGGATATTTTAAGAGGAAGAATATCACCCTTTCCAAACAGTGGTAAAGAACCAGTTTGAATGGTAACTGAAACTGCTGATTTACCGCCAGCAGTTGTGGTTTCTGTTGTGACTGTTGCATCAGAGGGAAGTCCCATTTTAGTCATAAGATCTTTAGCGAGATCAGTTGACTTTGCAGTTATGTCATTGCTGGCAGATAAAGTAGCAGCATAAGTAGCAACTTGATTAGCAACAAAGCCAAGTTTTTCCTTGTAATAGGTAGACATGCCAACGTTTACCAGTAAAATGACACCACCTACAACACCAGCGACGACTAAAAGCAGTGCAACAACCCCCTCAGCTAATGCTTGTCCTGCAAGAGATCGTTGGATTCGAGTGAGACATAATGACCACACATGCATGGTTTACCCTCCTTAAGCTGTTGTAGTGCCAGGGCTGCCAAATACAATGGTTTCATACCCCCCCCCTGTTGACAAGTTACACTTTGGTTCGCTGGTAACGTGC
>JACQVM010000023.1 GCA_016209785.1 Candidatus Melainabacteria bacterium
AGCTGTGCGTGAGGATCTTTCTTCAGCAAGCAGGTCATCTCTGCCACGCTAGACTTCACTATTTGCCCTAGCGTCAGAACATCTTCTTTGATAAGCGTTATGGCCTCAGTCTTCACCATCGTCTCCTGTAATTGTGCTTGCTCTTTACCTGTCAGTTCTTGTCTGGAACATCTAAGCGATAACCAAACCTATGCACTGTCTTCAAAAGAGCGGGATGCTTAGAATCTGCCTCTAGCTTTTGCCTTAGCCAGCGAACATGCACAGCCACTGTCTTAGTATCACCAGCAAAATCCAGCCCCCACACCTCATTCAGCAGAAACTCAATAGACAATGTCTTGCCAGCATGCTTCATTAAGACCTTTAGGAGCAGGAACTCCTTAGGTGACAACTCAACTTCACGACCATGCCACCACACTCTACGTGCCTCATCGTCAAGCACCAGTCCTCCAACAGTAAGGTGCATCGTCCCGCTTGGAAGTTTTGTTCGTCGAAGCAAAGCCGTCACACGTGCCATAAGTTCAACCATGCTAAATGGTTTAGCTAAATAATCATCGGCCCCACTTAATAGTCCTTGCGCTACATCAGAAGGACTAGAGCGTGCAGTAAGCATTAGGATTGGCACATCAAGTGATCGGGATCGAATAATCTTACATATGTCAGGACCAGCCATATCTGGCAGAGTCCAGTCAAGAATGATGATGTGAGGACTGGTCTCATTGAGCTTTGCTAAAGCATTTTGCCCGGATTGGCAACTTAAAATAGTAAAACCATGCCTCTTTAGGTTGTACACCAAAGTATCAATGATGGTGTCATCATCGTCAACAAGCATTACTAACTTGCCGGCTGAGTTCATGGCGGCCCTGGAAACTCTATGAAAAAAGTCGAGCCGTTACCTTCTTGAGAAACGACATTAATCTTAGCACCATGCAAGTCAGCAATGTGCTTCACGATAGATAAGCCCAACCCAGTGCTTCCACGTGACTGAGTTCTGTCTATGCGATAAAAGCGTTGAAAGATTTTAGGAATCTCATGGGCTGCCATGCCAATTCCACTATCTATCACCGCAAACGAACCAGGCTTGTCTCCAGATTTAACTAAAACCGAGCCTCCAGCCGGAGTAAACTTGATGGCATTTTCCACCAAATTTACTAATAGCTGATCAAGGTGAGACCGATTTGCAAAAACTTGCCAGCCACTCTTAATTTGTACCTTGACCTCCACACCTTTGTCCTGAGCGAAAGCTCTGGTGGACCCCAGAGCATACATGGCAACCTCTTCTAGAAAGCTCCATTGCCGCATCACATGTTGGCGCGATTGAGCTACTTGCTCAATGGTAAGAAGGTTGTGAACAAGACTGTTGAGCCGCTCCACCTCCTCGTAAGCCTTCTTGAGCATTGCCTCAGCAACCTCAGCGTCATCCATAGCGCCATCTAGAAGGGTCTCTACCAAAAGTTTTAGATTGGCAATGGGCAATCTAAGCTCATGACTCACCTCAGCAATCCAGGTTGACTCACCCACCCCAAGCAAATTGGTAGGTGGTATCTTTTTGTCAGGGTTACGCTTAGCAGATGTGCTCACTTAATCCGCCATACCAAACAAGCAAAAGATTATTTTGGCTCCATTGTAACTCCCCAACAATGTACGACACCTGATCAATCCCACAAATGCGCTACCATATCGACAGATAAACCTACCATTGGAGACAAAATCTTGGGGCCAGTCACACTTTTGGTTCTAGATGGCTGGGGTGTTTCCACCCAGACGCATGGAAATGCCATACTTGCAGCCCGTACGCCTAATTACAACAACATGCTCTCTCGCTTCCCCAACAGTTTGCTCAAGGCATCCGGCGAGGCTGTTGGCTTACCACCGGGCATTATGGGCAACTCTGAAGTTGGCCACTTAAATATTGGTGCTGGACGCGTTGTAGTCCAAAAGTTAACCCAAATCAGTCAGACCATATTGGATGGTAGTTTTTTTCAAAACCCTGTCTTACGTCAAGCTGTCGATCATGCCCAAAAGGCCAACAGCACACTACATTTGATTGGACTAGTTAGTGACGGTTATGTACACTCCAGCCCAGACCATCTCGATGGACTCCTTGAACTGTCCAGGCGAGCCAATGTACCACAACTAGTCGTCCATCCAATTTTAGATGGTCGTGATACGCCACCTAGATCAGCTCATCGCTTTATGTCTGAGTTACAGTCCAAACTGAAAGCATCAGAAGCAATTGGTGTGGTCAGCGGGCGGTATTACGCCATGGACAGAGACAATCGCTGGGAACGCACTGAAAAATACTGGCGTTCCCTTGTACTGGGCGAAGGATTGACAGCTAGCTCTGCAGTTAATGCCGTTGACCAAGCTTATGCCCGCGATGAATCGGATGAATTTGTCTTACCTACTATTGTGACAAAGCACACAATAGCTGATGGCGACAGTATTATCTGCTTTAACTTTCGACCAGACCGCGTGCGTCAGATAAGCAGGGCCTTGACACAAGCAGACTTCACTTATTTTGCTAGGCCAGTTCAACCTAAAGTTTATTATGCCTGTCTTACTCAATATGATTCTACCTTAGGCTTGCCAGTAGCCTTTACGCCCGATAAGCTCCCTTCCCAAGACATGGCACAAACCCTGCCCGAGTGCCTGTCTTGTCACCATATTGGACAGTTTCATACCGCAGAGACAGAAAAATATGCACATGTAACTTATTTTTTTAACGGCGGCAAAGAACCACCCAGTGAGGGAGAAGAACGACTGTTAATCCCCTCCTTGAAGGTTGCCACATATGACAAGGTGCCTGCAATGCAAACACCCAAGATTTGCCAGTCAGCCTGTCAAGCTATCCTTTCGCGCAAATATCCATTCATCATTCTTAATTTTGCTAACCCAGACATGGTCGGTCATACAGGGGTTATGGCGGCAGCAATTGAGGCAGTTGAGACCGTCGACGTTGCCTTTGCACAGCTCCTGGATGCCAGTAGGCAAGCCAAAGGGATGCTCTTAATTACAGCCGATCATGGCAATGTAGAACAAATGATCGACCTTACAACGGGTGAGCCCCACACTGCTCATACAACAAATCCAGTACCATTTATAGTGGCTGATTTTAGCGGCACCTTACGCAATGGCACACAACTGTCCGACGGCTGCCTGGCTGATGTGGCTCCTACAATACTTGAAGCGCTCAACCTTGATAAACCTGCCGAAATGACTGGTCATTCGTTAATCGTCCATTAATGGACTTTTGATTAGGTCCTGTCAAGCGGGTGATCAAAGTTTAGAGTTGCTTGTCAAGTGGTTTCGGCTAACAACTTTACCTGTTAGAATGGCGCAGCCTTAGGTTGGTAGCTGTTACTAACTAACCTAGCTAAGTCATACCCATTGCCAAAAGGGGTATCCAGTTACCTGGTACAACAGAGAAGGAGAGAAGCAAAGTTTATGATAGGGAAATTTCAAACAATTGCTCTGGCTGCGGCCAGTTTTGCACTGGTGGCGACCTTAACCGCCTGTGGCGGCCCACAAACTACTGAAACCACCACTC
>JACQVM010000024.1 GCA_016209785.1 Candidatus Melainabacteria bacterium
CCTTTAGCTTGGTCGAGGCGTTAGCAAGAATTTGCATATGGTCACTGATAAACTGCCAGGCACGAGCTCCAGAAAGTGCCTCGACTCGGCGAACTCCAGAGGCTATGCTTCCCTCAGAAACTATCTTAATGGGTCCAATTTCTCCTGTGCTGTGTACATGTGTGCCTCCACAAAACTCAAGGCTAAAATCACCCATCTTGACTACCCTGACAATGTCACCATATTTTTCACCGAACATGGCTATTGCACCAGTCTTTTTTGCTTCTTCTAGAGATATTTCCATGGTGGTGACCGGGTGGTTTTGACGTACCCACTCATTCATCAAATGTTCTAGCTTGGCAATATTGCTGGCAGTAAGAGCGCGATCAAATGTAAAGTCAAAGCGCATGGTTTGAGGCCCAACTTGCGAACCAGCTTGGACAACATGCTTGCCTAATAGCTCCCTTATGGCAGCATGAAAGAGGTGGGCAGTGCTGTGATGTAGGACGGTTGCTTGTCGCCTGTCCTTATCTACCTGGGCAACCACTATGTTACCGGGTTCTAGGATGCCTGCCAATGCCTTGACCCTGTGAACGTGGAGTCCACCATGCTTTTTAGTATCCAATACCAAAAGCTTTGCTTGAGAATTAGAAAGAAGACCAGTGTCACCAACCTGCCCACCAGACTCAGCATAAAAAGGTGTCTTGTCTAAGACTACCTCGGCATCGGAGCCTTCCTCCAAATGTTCCACGAGCTTGCCATTTTGGAGAAGGCCTATGACGCATCCATTACTTTCTGTTGTTTCATATCCTAAGAAACCTGTATTACCGTGCTCTTTAAGTAGCTGGCCAACAGCTTCGTCGCCGGTGATAATAACATTGAATTTGCTTGCTGCTGAAGCTGTTTCATGCGCTGCCTTAGCTTGGCTAAAACCTAGCATGTCTATTGTCTTGCCTTTCTCCTGGGCAATTTCCTGGGTCAGCTCGACAGGAAAGCCATAGGTGGCATAAAGATTAAAGGCAGCTTCTCCAGAAATGGTTGTTCCTTGCTCGTTAAGCAAGGTTTCGAGCAAGCTCATGCCACGGTCAACTGTACGGGCAAAGCGTTCTTCTTCGTCTTTTACAACACTAGCAACAAGCTCTTCGGTGTCACGGAGCTCGCTGTAGTAGCTTCGATAAATATCTACTACCGTAGGAACTAGCTTATAAATAAATGGCTCACTCAGCCCCAACAGCCGGCCAAAGCGTGAGGCCCGCCGGATGATAAAACGCAAAACATAGCCCCGGCCAATGTTGCTTGTGCGGACTCCATCGGCAACTAAGAATGTGACACAGCGGCTGTGGTCAGCAATGACTTTTAAATAAAGATCTCTGTTGGCTTCTGGACTACCTGTCTTGGCGAATTGTCCTGTGTACTTAACGTTGGCTAGATGGGCTGCTGCATCTAAAATTGGGTAAAGAAGATCAGTTTCGTAATTGTTGGACTTGTTCTGCAAAATGGTTGCCAGCCGCTCTAAACCTGCTCCTGTGTCGACATTCTTGCGCGCTAAAGGTGAAAAGTTGCCACATTCATCCTTAAATAGCTCCATGAACACTAGGTTCCAAAATTCCAGGTAGCGATCGCACTCACATATACCAATGCCGCACTGTCTAGGATCTGGATTACAGGCAAATTGAGAACCTCGATCGTAGTAAATTTCTGAACATGGACCACAGGGCCCAGTAGGTCCAGGTGGACCCCAGAAATTATCCTTGCGTGACATCTTGTGAATTCGCTTGGCTGGCACCCCTACCTTGTTGTGCCAGATTTCGTAAGAGTCTATATCAGGTGGATTTAACTCATCGCCACTGAAGACTGTTACTGACAGTCGTTCTGGGTCAAGACCAAGCTCGACAGTAACAAACTCCCAGGCCCAAGGAATAACCTCTTGTTTGAAATAATCCCCAAAACTAAAATTCCCTAGCATTTCAAAGAAAGTATGGTGTCGTGCTGTGCGACCAACCTTCTCGATATCCGAGTCCTTACCGCCAGCACGGGCAACCTTTTGTACTGTGACAACTCTAGGCGGATTAGGAGCAGGAGCATGTCCTAAAAAAATTGGTACAAACGGCACCATGCCAGCGGATGTCAAAAGAAGGGTTGGATTATCTGGAATAAGACTGGCGCTAGGAAGATGTAGGTGAGCTCGTTGGTCGCGAAAGTAAGCAACAAACTTCTCCCTAATCTCAGATCCGGTGAGTGCCATAGTAAGCTCCGTGTGATGCACAATATGATGCTGGTTGCTGATTGTGTCCTTGATTTTTGCAGATTTCAGTATACCAGCACAATATAAGCCTAAAAGGCAGAAACTGTACTGCTTTTCACATTCAGGTCTTGCGTATGCCTAGGGAGTACTTATCTTTACAGTTAGATAGAGTTGTAATCTTTCGGGCATAAGGATTATACGGGGTTCTATCTTTAGATAAGCTGTGTGCTAACAAGGCAGGACAGCAAATAGGCAAATGATTAAATCGGTTAATTTTTGCAAGCAGTGTGGCAAGAGTCTTCCTATTGGCTCTGTCTGTTCTTGCACGCTGACAGACCTTAATGCTATTAGGGAAGCCTCTCGACAGCATATAGTCGACATGCCTGCAGCACAGCTATTAGATGTGCGCAACCAGCGTGACTTTGAGATTGTCAGCCCTAGATGTAAGATTGGCCGCGACCCTACCAATCAGGTTGTCATTGATAACGATCCTTATATTTCCAGGTTTCATGCTTGGATTACTTTTGACAATGGAGAGTTTTTTGTTGAGGATTTAGAAAGTACTAACGGTACGCTCCTCAATGGAAGCCCATTGTTGCACCGAGCTCGCCTTGTAAACGGAGATCATTTGCGGGTTGGGCACACTGATCTTGGTTTTCATGTGGATAAGGGTATTTCTTGAGTCTTGGATATCTGCTAATCTTCACTATCGATTCTGAAGTCCATAGTGGCAACCATAGGTCGAGGCCAGGTGAAGCTCCGTAGGGTACTTGTTGTTTTTAAAAAGTCAACCTTCCAGATTCAAGCACTGGAACATCGAGAGCCTCGGTTTCTCAAGCTGGTAGATGAAGGGCATGTTGCCGTAACGCGAGTAAAGGTTGCTCACAGTGAACACCAAGATACTTTAGAGTTGCTGCAAAAGGCTCTTACAGTCCGCAACATTGAATTTAAGTCCTGTGAGCGTGTTGAACTTCGTGGTGTGGTAAACGATGTTGACTTAGTCATTTCTGTAGGTGGAGATGGAACCTTTCTGGATGCCTCCCACTACGTGCATACAGTTCCTCTGTTAGGGGTAAATTCATCGCGCTCGTCAAGCTTTGGTCACTTTTGTATAGCCAACGAGGCCAATATAGGAACAATTTTGGATGGAATTGTCTCAGATGAAATTAAGCCCTGTCAGTTGCTGAGGTTGGAACTTACCTTAAACGGTTCTACCTTGCCTGAGCTAGTTCTCAATGAGGTTTTAGTGTGCCACAGCAACCCTGCAGGGACAAGCCGTTACTTTTTAGAAGTAAGAGAGTGCCGGGAGGAGCAACGTTCGGGCGGAATCTGGATAGGACCGCCAGCAGGTTCTACAGGTGCGCTAAGAGCTGCAGGTGGGCAAGTTTTACCAATTACTGCTCAACAATACCAGTATGTAGTTCGCGAGCCAGGTCCACGACCTGATGAATCGTGGCAGTTAGTTGGTGGACTACTTAATCGGAGTGATAGTTTAAGGGTACTTTCGCAAATGCGGACAGGAACTCTCTTCATTGATGGACAGCATATTGACTATTGCTTTGCCTTAGGCGATGAGCTTGTTGTAAGTACAAGCAAACAAGATCTTGTTGCTTATGTTAAACCTGAAACCAACAACATTTTTGTAGAGCATAAGTAAGTGAGCACCTCGGATATCTTAGCAATCATGGCAAGTCAAGCAACAGCTAAGGCCATAAGGACATTAGGCATTGGGCTAGGTTCAAATCTTCCTGGGCGATTAGCTCGCCATTTGTCGCCGAATGTGTTAAGTAGGCTGGTTGCCCAATGCCGACAGGGGACAATTGTTGTTTCTGGAACAAATGGCAAAAGTACAACTTCTGGGTTAATTCATTCAATTTTACAAAGGACTGGGCATAAGGTTGTTCATAATCGCCAGGGGGCTAATCTAGTAACTGGGATTACAGCGGCTGTTGTTGAGTGCAGTAGTTGGGATGGCAAACTTGACGTGGACTACTGCTTATTTGAGATAGATGAGGCAACACTACCTGTGGTTGCTTCTGAAGTTCAGTTCTCAGCGGTGGTGGTTACTAATCTTTTTAGAGACCAGCTTGATCGCTTTGGTGAGCTTGATACAACAGCTAAGCTAATTGGACAAGGCATTAGCTTGAGTTCTTGTCAAGCCATCTTAAATGCAGATGATCCCAATGTAGCCCAACTTTCGCCCCAGTCCTCCCGGCTCTATTACGGAATTGAATCTCTTGCACTGGGCTCAGAAATGGTTACTTCCTTAGGACAAGTAGAGCTTGCTTACTGTGGACAGTGTGGTAGCGAATACAGTTATGATAGAAGATTTTATGGCCAGCTTGGCCATTATCGTTGTTTGTCGTGTGGTACTACACGTCAGAGTCCGCAAGTGGCAGCTTATGAAGTTAATGTCAAACCAGGTGGCTCAACCTTTGTGCTTAAGACACCTCTGGAAGAGATCACCATAGAGCTTTCATTGCCTGGACTGTTTAACGTCTACAATGCCCTAGCTGCTTCCGCAGTAGCTGTCTGGCTGAAGATACCTGGTGTAACTATTGCAGATGGCTTGCGAAACTACATTACATTGTTTGGGCGCTCAGAACGTTTTAGTCTTGATGGTAAGCTGCTTGTTGTTCAACTAATAAAAAATCCAGCCGGCTGCTCGCAGGTAGTTGCATCTGTAGCACGGGACAACGTGGCCCGTGTGCTTATTGCCATCAACGACAATTTGGCTGATGGGCGGGATATCTCCTGGTTGTGGGATGCTGACTTTGAACAACTCAACGGTTGTACCAAAGAAATAGTTGTAAGCGGCCACCGTGCACACGATATGGCACTTAGACTAAAGTACGCTGGGTTCAATCCTAAACAAATTACTGTTATACAAACCCTCAACGAGGCTCTGCGACATGCACTGAGAGCTACTCAAGCTGGCGAAACCCTTTGGATATTACCTACTTACACTTGTCTATTAGAACTGCAGAAAATATTCAAGTCTTTGGGCTATGCTCTTGCAGGAACATAGACATGTTTCCTTGTCTTTACTTTACTGTGGCCTTTGTGAGACTAGCTAAACCATCCCGTGCAGGCTTTGAGTCAGGATTGATGTTCAGGGCTTTTTTGTATTGAGCTAGAGCTTCTGGCAACTTTCCTTGCCTCTTCAGAAACTCTGCATATTCAACGTGTGCTGTAACGTCACGTGGATTAAGCTTAAGAGCTTGATTAAACTCCCGGTCGGCACTATCGAGGTCCCCTAAGTTTGCCAATGCCGAGGCCAGGCGACGATGAGCAGGGGCAAAGTCAGGGTAGACCTTAATAGCCTTACGTTGTTCTTCGGAGGCCTCCTTCCAGTTACCCTTGCGAGACAGCATCCAGCCTAGCCCGCTATGAGCATTGGGATGATTAGGTGACAGTTTCAGGGCACGTTTAAATGCAGCCATGGCACTGTC
>JACQVM010000241.1 GCA_016209785.1 Candidatus Melainabacteria bacterium
TGACTACACAGTGTGAGGTTTACTTATTATGCCAGCAGGGCACATTTATAAAAAATGAGGCAGGACTTTGGGAGGACGATTTTATGAGTTTTGTAGTTGATGAATTTGAACAGTTTGCTGAGAAGGCTTACAGTTTAGGAAGCGAGAACCCCTTACTTAAGGAGTATCTCAACAATATGAGTAGCACTTGGAAAGCAATGAACAGGGAGGAAAAGTCAGAGGCTCTTCAATTTCTCAATCAGCATAACGCTCGAGCAGGAGAAGATCCAAACATTCCTACTCTAGCTATAGTAGAGCGTGATACAGATGGAGATGGAACGAAAGAACTTATGGTTGAGTACGAGCGTGCCGGCAAAGGGTACGCAGGTAGCGCTAAACCTGAGCGTAAAACCAGTGACTACTAAACTGTATGCCTTGCTTAAACTTAGCTCGTTGGAGCTGTTGGTTTAGCTCCAGCAGTTAAGCTTCTAATTTGGGAGTGTAGGCTTCCCTCGCCAGAATAACCAATAAGAAACGACACCATTTGCCCAGCTTCATTTAGGAAAACAACCGTCGGTATTGGGCTTACATCATACTCTTCAACTAGTTGCTCGTTTTTCGGATCATCAACATCAATGGTAACCAACTCAACTTTGTCGCCCCACTGTGCTTTGACCTTTTCCATGTCAGCTTGCAATTGCTTGCATGGCTGCGCCCATGAGGCATAGAAGGCAATTAATTTAACCCGGGTTAACCCGGCAGGTGCTACCCGTCTGACACGAATGTAAGCAAATGCAGGTTTGCCACGGGGAGCAATAATTTTTCTAGGAAGCTTAAGCAGTTCGTCATTTGCTTGTTGGGCTATAGCAGTGCCTGGTACTGCACGCCTGGCTAATATTAATGTAGATTTTGCTTTGGCATAATCCTTAGTACGTTTATAAGCCATGCCCAGATTTAATAAAGCCTCGCCATTTTTAGGCTCTGATTGGATGAGCTTTTCTAAAATGAGCATGGCCTCCTTGGCCTTGCCTTGGTGTAGCTTTGCTTTAGCTTGACTAAGGGGAGTTATGGCCGGGCTTGACTGACTTGCTGGTTCAGCTTGTGCCCAGTGTATGTTCATTGTTGCTAATAAAGCAACCAACATACCCGCTGAGATTATTGACTTAACCTTACCTTGCCAGGCGGACATGTTTTATGCTCCTTATTTAGTAACTCTTTAAATTCTCCAGCAAACTTTCATTGGTTTGCAAGTTTTGCTAGTTTTTACAGTAGTTTTGAGAAGCATACACCAAAAGGTAGATTAGTCGTGGCTGATGTAGTAATTGTTGAAGCAGTACGTACACCGCTAGGAAAGCGAGACGGGGCCCTAAAGGATGTACGACCAGATGAGCTTTGTGCGCTTACACTTGCCGAGTGTATCAAGCGTAGTGGGATATCGGCTCAGTTAGTGGAAGATGTCATTGTTGGCTGTGTAACGCAGATAGAAGAACAGGGCTGGAACATTGCCCGTCTAGCTACATTAATTGCTGGTTTGCCAGTTGAGGTGCCAGCTACAACAGTAAATAGGATGTGCGGCTCTAGTCAACAAGCTATTCATTTTGCCTGCCAGGCCATTGCTTGTGGCGACATGGATGTGGTGATGGCATCAGGTGTGGAAAGCATGAGCAGGGTTAAGATGGGCTCTGATGGACGAGACTTTAGCCCCAAACTAACCCAACGATTTAACCTTGTGTGGCAAGGAACCTCTGCTGAACTTATTGCTGCTAAGTGGAAGCTGACTCGCACAGAGCTTGACGAGCTTGCTCTAGAAAGTCATCATCGAGCTTTACAGGCCATTGGTCATGGATACTTTGCCGATGAAATTGTGCCAGTTGAGTTACTGGTTGAGGGAGCCTTAACAAGTATAAGGACAGATGAAGGACCTCGCTGGGATACGTCTCTAGAAAAGCTTTCTGCCCTTAAACCTTCCTTTAAAGAAGACGGTGTAATTTCAGCAGGTAATGCTAGCCAGATAAGCGATGGAGCCTCGGCTGTTTTGCTTATGTCAGCAACCAAAGCCAAGGAACTAAGGCTTACTCCTAAGGCAAGAATTTGCTCCCGGGTTGTGGTAGGTAGTGATCCAATACTGATGTTGGATGGGGTAATCCCAGCGACACGTAAGGCTCTTGCTAAGGCAAACCTTACCATCCAAGATATTGACGTTTTTGAAATTAATGAAGCTTTTGCCTCTGTTGTGCTTGCCTGGGCAAAAGAATTGAAAGTTAATATGCAGAAGGTAAATCCAAATGGTGGTGCAATTGCCTTGGGGCATCCGCTAGGGGCTAGTGGTTGTCGTCTTATGACCACACTGGTTCATGAGTTGCAACGCAGTGGTGGTCGCTTTGGTTTGCAGACAATGTGCATTGGCCATGGCATGGCAACTGCTACGGTAATCGAGTGCTTGTCATCGTAAGAGGGTTTGGTTAAGGACGCTTAACAAGGGTGGCCGGAAAATCTCTTAAACTCTCCAAGAGCCCACACTAATTTCTTTGTACGGTTTGAGCTTAAGTGTGGTTATCCCATATGAGAAGGACAAGCCTTTATGAGTTCAGCTATGCCTCCATTAGTAGGTACAGAAGCATTTGCTTGGTCTAGGACTGTCGGTGGTGTTGCAGACTTACTGGACTGGCAGGCCCAACAAAGGCCATCCCAGGTTGCTCTTGTTTTTGGGGATAGTAGGCTGACATATGGAGCTCTTAGCAGTCGCTGCCGAGCTATTGCTTACCAGTTGGCAGAGCTTGGTGTTCGGCAGGGAGACAAGGTTGCTTTGTTTTTCCCTAATCACGTGGACTATGTAGCATCTTTTTTTGCAGTAACTGGGCTAGGTGCTACTGTGGTGCCAATAAATTCTTTGCTGAAGTCAGAAGAGATTGCCCATATTATCTCTGATGCTCAAGCAAAGGTGCTGATTTGTTATGAAGAAGGGCTAAACGAGGTGTATGCTGCTTTACCATATGCAGCAGATGTTAAACATGTTCTGGTGTCGTCACTGGATGTGGTGTCTGAAAAGACACATGTGCAAACTGAGCATGCCCACGTTATTAGCCTGACTAGGTCAACAGAAGCTCCTGAGTTTTTCCCATGGACATGTCGTGTAAATCCTGCCACTGACTTAGCAGTTTTGGTTTATACCTCAGGTACTACCGGGAAACCAAAAGGGGCAATGCTTACCCATCACAACTTGCTATTTACACTACATACTGCCCTTCGAGAATTTAACATCACTGATCGTGATTGTTTCCTTGGTGTATTGCCGCTGTGCCATATTTATGGACTGGTTGTTGTTATGCTAGGAATTTTCTCTCGTGGTGGCACTTTGGTGATGATGGAGAAATTTGAGGCAAAAACAACACTTAAAACAATTGAGCAAGAAAAAATTACCTTTCTGCCACTGGTGCCTGCAATGTATCAGTTTCTTTTGATGGAGCAAGAAGAAAGTCCCTGCAATCTTTCATCCGTGCGTGTGTGCCTTTCTGGTGCTGCCCCTTTGACAGGTGAATTAAAAGGACGCATTGAGGAAGTCTTTGGACCATCATTAGTTGAAGGCTATGGGCTTACAGAGGTTTCCTCTGTAGTGTCTGTAAACACACCAAATGGTTTGCGAAAGACTGGTTCTGTTGGGCTGCCCATAAAAGATGTTACGGTAGCAATTATAAGCCGAGATGGGGAGTTTTTGGCTCCTGGACAAGACAACATTGGTGAGATTGCGGTTAAGGGTGCCAACATTATGCTTGGCTATTATCAACGCCAAGAGGCAACGCAAGAAGTATTTTATAAGGGTTGGTTTTTAACTGGAGATCTAGGATATGTAGATGAGGAAGGCTATCTCTTTATTGTAGGACGCAAGAAAGAACTAATCATACGTGGTGGGCAAAACATATATCCTCGAGAAGTAGAGGAAGTGATAGCAAGGATGCCGGCTGTTGCTGAGGTTGCTGTGGTTGGTGTTTTGGATAAATTTATGGGCGAACGTGTTAAGGCTGTGGTAGTGGTTTGTCCTGGTCAAAGTCTAACAGACACTCA
>JACQVM010000249.1 GCA_016209785.1 Candidatus Melainabacteria bacterium
GGATAACCACATCAAAAGCATTAGAGCGAAGAAGCTGATCGCAAATAATGTAATAGTGAGGTTGTCGCCTGGAGGATAATTTTACAACCCAAAACCTGCCAGGATTATCCGAGTTCAACTCAAAGGACCAATCTGAGGCCACTAGTTTGTCCTCAAGGTCGATGTAAGCTATGTGAAATCCAGCGGTACACCAATTAGCAATAACCATGCGTAGCACAGTAGTTTTGCCGGATGATAAGGACCCTACCCATTCAGTAATACGTTGACGGACCAGTCCCGATGTCAGGATGCGATCAATGGTAGGTAATCCAGTCCGGAGTGCTTTTTGTAACTCTTGGGATGATACCCATTTGCCAGGGAAAAGACTTTCCAGGTGCTGCTTGAGGGCTGCTACGCGAGTAGGAATATTTGTAGGTTTTACTTGCATAAGCAAAATCTCCTCTAGAGCCGAGGTTGTCGCGCGGAGGAGGCAGGTAGTGAAGGAGTTTAGTTAATCACAGTAAACCATACGTATGTATGGTTTGTCAATCTATACCTAAAGCCGCAGGGACAGGGTTTCTGGTTCTCAGTACATACGCTACACTGTTGAGCGGTTAACAAAAGCCCCTTGTCAATTACAAGAAAAGCAAATAACAACTAAGAAGACAAGCAGGGCCTAGGGATGGTGAAGATTGGGTGTGGTGTTTGATTAGCAGCTAACAGTTGGGTGGGAGGGACCTATGAAGTATCTGCACAGCGGGTACATTCTTTTTTGTGATCGAGCAGAATATGCAGACAATGGACGGATCGACGCCAATGGTTTATTTGATTTGTTGGTAGGAAAAGGTCTTCCTATTCGAATGAACTGCACGTGGGTAATTGGTTTTGGTACTCCGTACGAAAGACGCCAGTACAAGGGACTAGTAGTGTTAGAAGATCCGGATGGCAAAGAGGTCTTTAGCAAAGAGTTTAATGCCAATGATCCTAATGACCTTTATCGAGGGCATTACATTTTTTCTTCTGACCTTGTCCTTATTCGTGATGGTCTCTGGACAGCCAAAGTTTTTTTAAAAAATTGGAAGGGAGAGGGTGTCTGGGATATTCAGCGCCAGTTCTGGGCAATGGTAGAAGGGGCCACGCTTCCGGATCCTTAAGTAAGCGCTCCGGCAACTGCGTCCCTTGTTGCCTTCGCGCGATAAGACGCTCGCCGGCCGACGGCTCAACGCAGTCGTTGGCTCGCTATGCGTCGGAACTTAACCTCCGTCGCTGCCTCCGGCAGCTTCTCCGGGCGTCAAGACGCTTGGCTAAAGAAAGGCAAGATGGCCGAAGTTGGCTCCTAGGACTTGGTAACTATCGGACAAAAGCCAACGATCAAGAAGAGTGGTATATACGGTGCGAAAGTCAATCTTGTAGCACAGGTCCCCTTCATCTAGTTGAGTGAGGCTTGGATGCTCTCCATACAGACCGCCCTTGACAGAGCTGCCAATGATAAAGACAGGTGCAGCGGTACCATGGTCTGTCCCTCCTTCGCTGTTTTCTTGAAGTCGTCGTCCAAATTCGGAAAACACATATATCAAGACGTTACGATCAACTCCATGTGATTGCAGATCACGCTGGAATGCCAACAACCCATCACCAAGCTGCTTCAAAAGATTGGAGTGTGTAGGAGATTGGTTGGCATGGGTGTCAAAGCCATCTAAGCATATATTGTATATTCGAGCATCTACGTTGCTTGCAATCATTTGGGAAATGAACTTTAACCTGGCCCCAAAAGCAGTGCTTAGAGAATAAGTAGTATTTCTTTCTTCGAGATTTCGAGGATATCTCATGTAGCTCAAATCATAAACATTGTTGTTGGCTGTGGTGCCGGTTGCAACTGCCAAGTCCAGGTAGCGACCCAGCCAGCTACTATCAGCAATCTTGTTGGGCTCAGCTGTCTGCCATATTTCCATGGAGCGAAAATGAGAGCGATTGGGATTTGGGTAACCTACTCCCTGCACAATCGCCAGTTTCTCATCTTTGTAAAGGTTGGCAAAGCCAGTGAGATTGGGGTTGAGGCCAATATGCTTGGTTAGTGGAAGTATCTCCCCCGGTTTAATAGCTAGCCCTGGTCTGGATTGATAATACTGCCGCAGGTTATAGGGAATCACACAATTGAGGCCATCATTGCCGCCATTTAGCTGGACCACAACAAGTATCCTGGAATGGGTTGACTGACGTGGTGCCAAAGTAGCTGCTCGGGTAGACACTGTCAGCAGATGTGTGGGTGCCAGGCAACATGCCACAATGCCTAGTCCACTTGCAATGAAATTTCTTCGTGATACTGACATGGCCGACCGTTCTCTTTTCTCATGAATGTTATGTCAATGTTATCGGCAGGTCCACCAAGGTTCAAAAACTTCTTCATTGATAGAGCTTGAAGGTTTAGGGCAGAGATGGAATCCGAGAAGCTACTCATAAACTAGCATGGTTGACCCGTCCCAGGTTGGCTCTGGGGGTTTGGCAAGGAAGCTCTGACAACGTTCTAGCATTAACATGGTGGGCTTATCGTCTGGTGCCAGGCGTAAGATGCTATTAAACAACCTTTCAGCTTCAGTGAAGTTGCGCTTCTCCATTGCTGCCAAACCTTGCTTATAAAGGACTGTTGCTTCTTCCATGGCACCTGGCAATTTGCCAGTGGGGCAAAGAAGCTCGTAAATGTGTTGTGGTTTGTCTGATGCATCAAACTTAACTTTGTCGAGCTCGCGAATCTCAAACTTCTGACTCACAAGCTGAGCGGTGGACTCACCAATGATGCATCTTGTTCCATATCTGTTGTTGATTAACTCAAGGCGCAAGGTGAAATCTACGCTGTCGCCGATAGCACCGTATTCTGCATGGGTATCGGTTCCAATTTGGCCACAGATGGCTTCTCCGGTGTTAATCCCAGCTCTCAATTTGAGTGAGGTTTTCTGTGGTTCTATCTTTCCTTCCTGGATCCATGTTTGGTAAAGTCTTGTTAGACATTGTTCAATATCGAGATAACAGCTTGCTGACAGCCTTGCCTGCGATAGCTCTTGCATAGGAAGTGGTGCACCCCAAATGGCCAGCACACCATAATGCCAGATTCGGTCCACAATTCCACTGTGTTCATAAATGGACGATATCATCAAAGTCAGACATTCGTTAAGACTCTGAACAATTGTTTCTGGTAGTAGCCCATCCATAGATGTAGGGAAGTTGTGAAGTTGGCAAAGTAGAGTAGTGACGGTTGCTTTCTTGCCTTCAAGACCCAGTTCTCCGACCTGTCGTCTGTCGATTTCTTCTGCCATGTGTAACGGTGCCAAATCTCGGAAAACGCGTGTATGACGGCGTCTTTCCTGGAATGCAAACAGATTCTGATCGATGAGTACAAGAAGATAGCAAGGAAGTGCTACACCAAGCACTGGTACTACCACCGGTACTAGGCACTCGAGATAGACAAAACACAAGAATGAGTCAGTTAACCACACTAGAGAAAAGAGAGTGGTAGTGGCGAGCATCGACCATGGCCTACCATGGAGTCCGCTGAACATGCGGGCAAACAAGAAGGAAACGAAAAGCACAATTAGAACCTCTTCCCACCATTCAGGCTCAGACAAGAAGCGTGTACTCAAAATATTGGCAATGATGTTGGCTTGCAGCTCAACGCCACTCATGGGTTTCGTAATTCCAGTTACTGGTGTCAGGAAAGTGTTAAACGGCAAAAAGCGTGTTTCGTGTATGACATTACGAGGTAACCCTTCACTGGGTCCTAAGTAATGGTGGAATCCGACCAATACAATCTTGTCCTTAAAAGGGTTTCCATCGGTTACCTGTGTAACATCTGTCCGGTCATTAAATAGCTCGCCTGCAACTGTTGTTGAGTTGAGCGTGTAGTGTTGTTTCCAGTTAAGTGTTTTCCACAAAGGAACGATGAGGAAGCTTTCTGATGGATCTAAGAAGTTAATGCGGAAACTTTGTGGGTAAGCTCTGTCATGAAGAAACAGTTTTCCTCTTAGATCTAATACTGAGTGTGTTTCCCAGGCTTTCTCAACCACTGTCAATCCGAAGGAGTGGAAAAAAGGGCCCATGTGCTGAAAGTTGGTAAACACCAATGAGGCCTTCCTTACCAGAGCATCATGGTCTGGCTCAACAACCACGTTTCCCAGTGAGCTTGAATTGCCGCCAAGGGCATAAATGAATGGATCGTACGGTGTGTGAAACAAGAATTGCGTTCGCCCGTGCGAAAGGTTAGTGCTGACCTCGACATTGCTAGCCAGGACCACGGTTTTGTTTTGTCTGAGTTCGTCAACTAAAGCTTGATCATCACCTTGGGCAGTTAGCTGCCAATGATCTATCAGTCCCTTGGGTACAAGAGCATTAAATCTTGACATGGCATTGGCTTGTGTCTCCTTTAATATTGGTGATGGCCCATCCAGCACTAGGTCTAAGGCAATTACCTGGGCGCCTGCCTTACGCAACTGTTTCAGCAGAGCAGCATACAGTTGGCGCGGCCAGGGTGGATAGCCTTTTAAGTGCCGTACAGAGTCGTTGTCAATGCTGACAATGACAATGTCAGAAGCAGAAATTGGTTCGTACTTTAGGACTTTTCTTAGGATGTGCCGCCAGGAAAAGTACTGGTCTTGAAGGCGAAGCTCCTGATCCTCAAGTAGTTGGTACAAAAAAGGGGGTTGCAAGATTGTAACTAGGGAGGCAAAAATGCCAACAGACAAACAAATAGTTAAGCAACGGTACGAGAGATCTCTAGCCCATGGGCTTGACCAGGCTTTTAGTAGGCTGAAGAAGTTAATGGAAGCAGTCGGGCTCAACTTAATGGCTCCAGTTCAACAGGCATATGTCAGATATGCCCCGTTGCTGGAATCCTTACAACTTCATATAACTAGCTTGTAAGGGAAACCAAACTTTTGGTCTTGTGGGAACCTGTCAGCAAGACAAATAGCGTTGGGTATACTTTGACTTCAGTAAAGATTGGGCGGTACTGGACTCGAACCAGTGGCCCCCACTATGTCAAAGTGGTGCGCTACCAACTGCGCCAACCGCCCATGTAAGTTTATTATTCTAGCGCGACCTGTCCGACTACGCTAATTTGAGACATGGAATTTCCCGGCAACAGGCAGTTAAGGAAACGAAACTACAGTGGCTTCTTTCGGCAACTCATTCTGATGTCGCTCCCCAGGCGTGACTGGCTGGAAGGGGTGAGGGCTACGTGCTTGCTCTGCTTTGATAAAGCTCTTGAAGTCTTTTATCTTTCCTTCAACCATAAAGGAGTCAAAAACGTATGGGATACCGTTTGAGCCGAGTGCCTCCGCGCCATCCGTGACGTGGAAGTGGAGGTGTGGTGCAGAACTATTGCCTGTGTTGCCAAGTCGTGCTATCTCTAGCCCGCGCTTAACTTTGTCGCCCTCGTGTACCTTAATGCTGCCTGGCTTTAAGTGTGCGTAGAAACCATAGGTTCCATTGCCTAGGTCGAGCGTTATGGTGTTTGCCCCTGGATACAGTGGATCACCGCTCAGTTTACCGATTGGCTGGTCGGCAAAGCCTTCAACAACCCCAGCTACCGTGGCGTCTGCCACAGCAAGAACGGGCTGCCCGTAAGCTGGGTAGCTCGACATGACCGTGCGGTTGCCGGTGCAGGTACGATGCTGATCGTCCAGTTTCATCCAGTCAATGGCGTAACGTTGGGAGCACTGCATCTTGTTGTTGATTGGCAGGAGTGCTCGTCTATGACCGCCTAGACTTGAATAGCAATTGAGTGCCAACCAGCCTCCCCCGCGTAGGGGTGGTCCAACTATGATAGGTGCACGCTCATCAACGTTGAGCTCAGCGCCGGTATAGCTTGGTGAATCGGGCTTGTTGATTACAGAGCGTCCGTCGAAGCAAATTCTATGCAGTAGCTTGCGGGGTACTTCTTCGGGCTTGGCAAAGGTAAGGTTGAGCCAGACAATTCCTGCACGCCCAGCTTCGAGTAGATTGCTTGGACGGTTTGAGCCTGCTGGTCGAAATAGAAGCTGGAGATCCTGGCTGTCCAGCGGCAAAATGACTTGTTCCGGGTTGTCGCCATTCAATACCTGAAGCTGTTTCAACTTGGCAGGATGCTTGCCCATGTTTGTGACAACCAGCTCGTAAATGAGGTTGATGCGACCGTCGCTGCCTTGGAAAGGGCGTGGGGACACAGTGGGTGACATCAACACAAGTGTCCAGTTGACAGGAGTTGTAGCTGGATTGTTAGCTGCTAACATCGGAGTTGGTGGAGAGGCAATCAATAACGAGATCGCGCTCGACAACAGCGCTTGCAAGCAGCGCCGAGGACAACCAATATACATGTAGGAAGTTGCTCCATAGGAATACAGGTATTCAGTGAACAAAAGTATATTGCCAGAGGCTATCGCTGCAAAACTGATCGTACATGATATCGTCTGTAAAACTTGGGGTGTAAATTGAGCTGCCCTTTCGCTCAATGTACTGTATATGGTGATATCTGCCTGCGCCTTCAATTTCTTCCTCGACAAATCGCCGCGCGCCCACGGCTATCTGGCCAAGTACTCTGCCTAGAAGTTCTGGGAGCTGTTCTATCTCAGGAGCGGCAGAGAAAATGAAACGAAGTGTGACACTTATCTCGTAGATCGACATCGCCACCATATGGCAACGCCGTGCTGGCGGTCGGGAGGACGAACATGGATAATAAACAAGTTGTGGCAAAGATTGGACGATGGGCAACCGTGGCCCTGGTCCTGGCGACGTCCGGCATGCTCAGTTGCAACCGTTCGCCATCTCAGGAAGGCAAACCCCACGGTCAGACCCCCTCCTCCATCACATCCAAGGGCGACACGGTGAAGGTCTTCCTGCCGGATGCAGCGGTGACGACAAAGCGGCTCTTGCCGGCCCACTTGGTCTACCAAGGCGTGTTCCGTCTGCCCGACGGACCAGATGAGGTTGCCTGGCTGTATAGTGGACAAGGACTTACATACTATACTGAAGGCGATCCCAAGGGCCCGGACGACGGGACGCCCGGCTCGCTGTTTGGCATAGGTCATGACTGGCACCAGTACGTCTCGGAGATCAGCATTCCCAAGCCAGTGATCTCCAAGGTGAAGAATCTAGCCGAGCTCAACACGGCCGCCACGCTCCAGCCATTCGCAAATGTTCGCGGTGACCTCTTCCCCGGCGACCTGGAGCAGTCCCGTAGCGACATCGAGTACTTGCCGCCTCAGTACAAGCAGAAGACCGGTAAGCTCTATTTCTGCTGGGGCCCGCACATGCACGATGCCCAGGCGGTGCCCTCGCATGGCATGTGCGAGCTAGACCTGCAGAACCCTCGCCCGGTCGGCCTGTGGAAGTTCGGGGAGCTCTGGACTTACCTTACCTGCGACTACATTTTCGCCATCGACCCAGTCTGGGCCGCCAAGAACACGCCGGGACTCACCTTGGCCACAGGTCGATTCCGAGACGGCGGGCAAGGGTCAATGGGCCCAACGCTGCTCGCTTACGGTCCGTGGAACGAGGGCAATCCACCCAAGGCAGGGTCCTCGCTTAAGGCTGTCACGCTTTTGCGCTATGGTAGCGTCTACGATGGTCCCCAAGCCGCCGGCCGCACGCTCAAGGGCTACCATCATGCGGACGACTGGGCAGGTGGGGCCTGGCTTACCTCGGGTGACCGGGCGGCGGTGATCTTTGTTGGTACCAAAGGGCGAGGCAAGTGCTGGTATGGCTTTGCCAACGGTGTGGTCTGGCCGGAGGAAGGCCCGTGGCCTGAGGTGCCACCATCTCCAAACGATCAGCGCGGCTGGTGGTCCACGGAGTTTGTTGCCCAGATGCTCTTTTATGATCCGGCCGATCTGGCGGCGGTGGCAGTCGGTAAGAAGAAATCCTGGGAGGTGCAGCCCTACACCGTTATGGACCTCGACCCGGTGCTCTACGGCGTTACATCTAAACAGAAGACACGACACGTAGGTGATGTGGCCTTCGACCGCCAGCGAGGGCTGATCTACCTGGTCGAATTCCGCGGCGACGAGGACAAGAGCCTGATCCACGTCTGGAAGATTGTCGATGCGCCAAAGCCACGAGTGCCAACAACAGCAAGATAAAGCAAACAAACCCCGGCGTTAACGCGCCGGGGTGCTTACAATAAAAAAGGCGGCACCCAGA
>JACQVM010000242.1 GCA_016209785.1 Candidatus Melainabacteria bacterium
AAGCTGCCTTCAGCTATATCCGTAGCCACGCTGAACGATTGGACATCGATCCAGGCTTTCAAGAAAACCAGGATGTTCACATTCACATACCAGAAGGTGCCATCCCGAAAGATGGTCCTTCGGCAGGTGTTGCGCTGGCACTTGCACTCATTTCAACAATTGCCAAGCGTCCCGTGCGTGCCAATCTAGCTATGACAGGGGAGATTACCCTTCGCGGCAGGGTTTTGTCCGTCGGAGGACTCAAGGAGAAAGTGCTGGCTGCTTTACGAGCCGGCATCAAGACTGTTCTATTCCCTCGCACCAACGAGAAAGACCTAGAAGAGATTCCAGAGTATGTTAAGGACAAATTGGAGCTCATCGGGGTTAGTCACCTTGACGAGGTAATGGCAGTTGCCTTCAAACCCAAGCTCACCGATCGCAACCACAAAATGAGACCATCTGAGCGACAGACCCCTAGGCGAGCGACTGTGGGCCGGGCCAAGTAGCAAAACCCTGTTAGCCATTCCACCGTCAAGCAACTCATTAAAAGCCCTTAATTCAGCCTGCCATCAGCTTAGGACAACTCCCAATAATACGAGAAAGTGTCTTTTCAGCTATTATGGAAGGCGTCGCGTATCAATGTTAATACGCAGTGGCCCAGCTTTTCAAGCAACGCTGCCAATAAGGTTTTTGTAAGAGAATCACATTAGAAGAGGACTTTCCGATGTTAATGGCTGAAACCACAAACAAGAATTTCTCCTATCTGCAGATGGATGACAACTATGTCAACCCTGTTCTGCAGCGATCTGCCCGCATTGTGGCCCAGCAAGCCAAGGGTTCCTACATTTACGACATGAACGGCGACAAGTACCTGGATTTCACCACAGGTATTGCAGTCAACAATGTAGGGCATTGCCATCCGAAGGTAGTAGAAGCCGTTAAAAGACAAGTCGAGCAACTGATGCACACCTCAGTAGTTACACACCACCAGCGCTATATTGAGCTAGCCAAAAAGCTAAGTGAAATTGCCCCAGGACAGCTAGAATCAGTTTTTCTAGCCAACAGTGGTGCTGAAGCTGTGGAGGGTGCTGTCAAGATGGCCAGGTATGTAACTGGCCGTCCTGCAATTATCAATTTCCGAGGTTCCTTTCATGGGCGCACAGTAATGGCTATGGCGCTTACAACCTCCAAGCTCTATTACCGGGAAAAATATGAGCCCCTACCGTCTTCAATTTTTACAGTGCCGTATCCTTACGTTTATCGCTCTAACTTTGCCAATGATCCTGATGAGTGTGTTAATGACTGTTTGAAACATTTCGATATCCTGTTTAATCAGTTTGTACATCCTTCACAAGTTGCATCCATCATTGTGGAACCAGTCCAAGGTGAGGGTGGCTATATTGTGCCGCCGCCAAACTTTCTCAAGAAGGTTCAGCAGATTGCACACAAGCATGGCATCCTGCTGATAGTAGATGAGGTGCAGACAGGCTTTGGTCGTACCGGCAAAATGTTTGCTACTGAGCACTTTGGCGTAGAGCCAGACATAATGCTTATGGCCAAGGGTATTGCCGGAGGCATGCCATTGGCTGCATTTATCTCGCGCAAAGAATTAACCAGCAAGTGGCCGCCTGGGCGCCATGGTTCCACCTTCGGAGGAAACCCAGTGTCCTGTGCTGCAGCACTAGCAACCATTGAGGTATTACAAGCAGAAAAACTCCCCCAACGTGCAGCTAAACTGGGCCAAGAAATGTTGGATTATCTCATCAAGGCAGCCAAGGGAAAAGAACACATTGGTGAAGTCCGTGGGCTAGGGATGATGATTGCTATAGACTTTAATGATGGGCATGGCAATCCCAGCAAGGATTGGGCTGAGAAGGTGGCAAATAGGTGCTTTGACAACAAGCTCCTGGTATTAACCTGCGGAAGCCATGGTCAGGCAATCCGGCTTATACCTCCACTTAACCTGTCCGACGCGGAAGCCAATGAGGGACTGAGAATTCTTGAAAAATGCCTGAGTGCCTGATCAAGTATTTGCATCCATCAACGTATTGGAGAATCCAAATGAGCACAACTACAGAAAGTATTGAAGCAACAAAGAGCAAGGGTAATTTGCCTCAGGTGTACATGAACTATATTGGCGGACGCTGGATAAAGGCTGCCGGTGGGGAAACATTTCCTAGCATAAATCCAGCAGATATAACTGAAGTGATAGGACACTTTGCATTGTCGACCGCACAAGATATAACTTCTGCGGTCGATGCAGCGTACAAGGCATTTCCAGCCTGGAAGCATACTCCCGCACCTCACCGTGCTGAGATTCTTCTTAAGGCCGCTCACCTCCTGGAGACTCGTAAGGAAGAGCTGGCAACCATTATGGTGCACGAGATGGGCAAGGTAATTAAGGAAGCTCGTGGCGATGTTCAAGAAGCAATTGACATGGCCAAGTACATGGCTGGTGAAGGCCGTCGACTCTTTGGACACACCACAACGTCTGAACTTCCCAACAAGTTTGCCATGGCGGTGCGCCAGCCAATTGGTGTTGTTGGCGTTATTACACCCTGGAACTTTCCCATTGCAATTCCAAGCTGGAAGATTTTTCCAGCACTGGTGTCCGGTAACACAATTGTCTTTAAACCAGCAACTGATACACCCTTGTGTGCACTAAAATTTGTAGAAGTTCTGATAGAAGCTGGCTTACCGCCAGGGGTACTTAACTTTGTTACTGGATCTGGCAGCAAGGCCGGGATGGCTCTTGTGGAAGATCCACGGATAAGGGGCATTTCCATTACTGGTTCTTGTGAAGTTGGACGACGTGTTGCTGGACGTTGTGGCGAGCTAATGAAGCGCATCTCCTGTGAACTTGGTGGCAAGAATGCCATATGCGTCATGGAAGATGCCGACATGGATTTAGTTATTGAAGGTGCATTGTGGGGAGCTTTTGGCACCACCGGACAAAGATGCACCGCAACAAGCAGAGTCATTGTGCATAAGTCCCGTTATAAGGAATTCCTTGAGAGGTTTGTGGAGCGCACTAAGAAACTTGTGCTGGGCTTTGGGCTGGACCCACAGGTCGAAGTTGGCCCAGTCGTAAGTAAGAGTCAACTGAAAAGCATAAATGAGTACGTGGCAATTGGGCAAAAAGAAGGTGCAAAGCTTCTCTGTGGTGGCAAGATCAAAGAAGATGGAGAGTTTGCCAAGGGCTGTTTTCACGAGCCTACCATCTTTGCGGACGTCAAACCTGACATGCGCATTGCTCAAGAGGAGATATTTGGACCGGTGGTGTCAGTGATTCCAGTCAATGACTTTGAGCAAGCAATAGAGGTAGCTAACGGCACTAACTTTGGCTTGTCGCTGTCTATGT
>JACQVM010000256.1 GCA_016209785.1 Candidatus Melainabacteria bacterium
CGTGCGAACCTGAGTGCACATGCATTGACAGAACTCATGTTTCTACAAAATCAATATCTTTGCCGAAGGTTTCTTCCATCAGGGCAATTGAGATGATGGCTACGATAAAGCAGAGTCTCCCAGTGATCATGGCGCTGTTCATAAGAGCAGTGAGGTGGACACCCTTATGCCTCCTTTGCTTCTTGATCTAGGCGCTCTAAAATCCATGCTTTTGCTAACGTCGACGGCGGAATATGCTTCTTACTCGCATACCGTGTGAATCGATCAAGTTGATCAACCGACATCGCCAAGTTTAACTGGGTACGCCCACTTTTCCTAATCGCTACTCTTGCCTGGCACTCTGCCGCTAGCTCATCCATCTCTTTCTGCTCGGCACGTGTTAGATCATGCACGTAGCCAGCCGCTTCTAGCTCTTCCAGTGGGTATTCTTCGAAATACGCGGACAGCTCTTCCGCTGATGCTCCAGCATCAGGCGGCGGTGGGATCTGACGGTTTGCGTTCTTTCTGGTAGCCATGTTTATTTGCCTCTGGATTTGTACTGTCGCTTTTCATAGTCACGTGCTGGCATCCCATGAAACACGAAGTACGACTTGTCCTTTTCTTTTCGGTACCCAAGGTGTAACAGCCGTCCAGCCTCCGTCTCTGCCACTAGCCAGTAAATGCCGCTAATCCGTTTGAGTAGCCGCTTAGGGTCTCGAAAGCATTCCTCGGCTTCCTCTGGCATCACACCATGCCTGTCCAGGTTTTCATAGTGGAAACGCAATTCCATCATAGCATTATATAGCAGAATATAGAAAATGATTCACTGTCTTGCCCAGTTGTTGTCGTCGCAGTCGAGCGAATTTATAACAAACGTCGTCCTTCAATAAGAACTGGCAAGCCACGAACTAGACAAAAGAAACAAGCAAAATAAACAGCAAAAGAAGCAATAGGCAGAACAATCGTGTGTTCACAGACTTGAGTGTGGGCAGCAATAATCAAGCAAAAGGCTGCCGCCTTAGCGATAGCATAAGCAAACCGGCTGAAATTTGAGGCAACAAGAAATTTACCCAATGTGCTTTTCATCATGGTCGACTCACCAAATGCAGTGTAGCCCTGTTCACTGGATAAAGCTCTTATAGTGTCGACAAATGTACCCCTAACTAAAAACAACAATGGTACCCAGACTGGAGTCCAGCCTAATGCAGAAAAGACAATCCAGTAAGACATTTCTACTAATCGGTCGCCTGCAATATCCAGCATGCCACCAAATTTAGAGCTTTGCTTGAACTTGCGAGCTAGATATCCATCTAAGGCATCACCATAAATTACTAGGATCGTAAGAACAAAAGCAAGCCAGCGTATTGGCTCACCTGGCAGCCAGAGAAGTCCGAGTGTAAATAAAGCAAGCCCTACCCTGCCTAAAGTCACTAAATTGGCAACATTGACCACGAAAGCTCTACACGTCAAGATTGGATACAAGATGAGCGTTGCGCTCAATAAATTCACGGCGCGGACCCACCGCTTCACCCATTAAGAGATCGAAGATGTGATCAGCCTCAGAAGCATCATCCACAGTGACTTGCTTTAAGGTACGTGTCTCGGGATTCATTGTGGTTTCCCAGAGTTGCGCAGGCATCATTTCGCCTAGTCCTTTGAAGCGTTGGACTGTTGCCTTTTCTCCTAACTCTGCCAGCACAGCCTCAAGCTTATGTTCGTTATAGCAGTATTCAATCCGCTTACCCTTCTCGACCTTATAAAGCGGTGGTTGGGCAATATAAATGTGTCCATGCTCAATAAGCGGTCTAGCATAACGGAAGAAAAAGGTAAGAAGCAAAGTCCGAATATGGCTGCCATCAACATCGGCGTCTGTCATGATGATTACTTTGTGATAGCGTAGCTTGGACAGATCAAGATTTTCAGCATTAGGACGAAGCAAGCCGGTGCTCTTGCTGCCAGTTTCTTCATCATCATCCTTTACCGATAGTCCTAAGCCTTGAATCATGGCTTGTACCTCGGCATTATCGTAGATACGGCTAGGTTGGACTCTTTCTACGTTAAGGATTTTACCCCGCAAAGGCAGGATAGCTTGGAAAACCCGGTTACGCCCTTGTTTAGCCGACCCACCTGCTGAATCACCTTCAACAAGATAAATTTCACAGTGCTGAGGGTCTCTGTCTGAGCAATCTGCCAGCTTGCCAGGCAACTGCGAATTCTCTAAGGCGGATTGACGTCTAACTAAAACTTTTGCCTTGTGTGCTGCTTCTCTTGCTTGCCGAGCCTGAATTGCTTTGGCAGCAATCTCTTTAGCTGCTTTAGGATTTAACTCCATCCAGTCGGATAACTTTTCACTGACTACAGACTGGGTTACACCTTGTACCTCCCGATTGCCCAGTCGCTCCTTAGTCTGTCCTTCAAATTGCGGCTCATGAACCTTAGCGCTAACGATAGCCGTTAGGCCTTCACGAACATCTTCGCCAGTAAAGTTTGCCTCATTCTCTTTTAGCAAATTGTTCTTACGGGCATAGTCATTTATTACCCTGGTAAGGGCATTACGAAAACCAGTTAGATGTGTGCCACCATCATGCGTGTTGATGTTGTTTACGAACGTATAGATGGACTCAGCATACATGTCTGTCCACTGCAAGGCACATTCAACGACAATGTCGTCCCGCTCTTGCTCAAAATAAATTGGTGGCTTATGGAGCGGTACACGTGTGTCGTTTAAATATTCAACGTAACTAGCAATGCCTCCTTCGTAATAGTAGGTTTCACTTTTGTCCAGTCGCTTATCTGTCAGAACAATTGTGAGTCCCTTATTCAAGAAAGACATTTCCCTAAGGCGGGTGGTCAAAACATCCCATTCTACTGTGATGGTTATTCTTTCACCTTCCTCATTGATGTCGTGAAAGATTTCATCGTCAGGCCAAAATGTAACTTTAGTACCCTGCTTTTCCGAGGACCCTATGATTGTCAAAACACCTTCGGGCTTTCCCCGTTTGTACGTTTGCTTGTAAATCTTGTTGTTCCGGTAAACTTCCACCTCAAGGCATTCGGACAAAGCATTGACAACGGATGCACCAACGCCATGCAATCCTCCAGAAACCTTATAAATTCCTCCACCAAATTTACCGCCAGCATGTAGAACCGTAAACACGGTCTCCACAGCACTTTTCCCTGTCTTTTCTACAATATCTACTGGGATGCCACGTCCATTGTCTTCAACTGTAATGGAGTTATCCTGGTTAATGGTAACTTGAATATTCTTGCAGTACCCAGCTAAGGCCTCATCCACCGAATTATCCAGAATTTCGTAAACCAAATGATGTAATCCCCTGGGTCCGGTGCTGCCTATGTACATGCCAGGGCGAACTCTAACGGCCTCAAGCCCCTCCAGGACATCTATGGTAGAGGCAGTATAGGCATCACTGCCTGGCTCGGCAACATCATCTGCTTTAGGATGAGTGGTGGTACTTACTGGCTTTATGTTCGACATACTACCTTCAATGCAAATAAACTCAAATTACCTTTACGGGTAACAGAGCAAATTAAAACTTACTACAAAATCAAGACCACTGCTCAATTTTAACACGTAAGACAAATGACAGGAGGTCTTGTGGCACATAACAATTAAATAGCCCCACTTGAGTGGACTGCGTTAAAATGATGGGCTGATGAAGATCTTCACGGAAATTAAACCAGATTTGCTTAACCGGTCGGCAGTTGCACTGGGATTTTTTGATGGTGTACATCCAGGTCATTGCTCAGTAATAAAAGCTGCTGTAAGCAAGGCTGCCGAGTTAAATATTACTCCGGCACTAGTGACCTTTAGAGACCATCCACGGATACTAACGCTTGGCAAATCGCCGCAACTGCTGACGGTCATTGAAGATCGTCTCCAGCTTTTTGATGAGCTTGGTGTGGAGGCTACTCTTGTGCTTACCTTTTCAGAGGAGCTGTGCCGCCTGGGCCCTGCCCAGTATGTGCAAAGTGTCTTGGTGAATTGTCTCCATGCAGTTTTTGTTTCCATTGGTTACAACCATCGCTTTGGACGTAATCGTGAGGGGGATGCAGCCCTGCTTAGCCGTCTTGGGCAAGAGTTTGGTTTTGAGGTTCAGGTGCAAGTGCCTGTTGCTATTGATGGAGACGAAGTTTCCAGCTCTCGTGTACGGCAAGCAGTAAGCTCAGCTGACATGGATTTAACATGCAAACTCCTTGGGCGACCATACTCTGTGACAGGAGTTGTGATGCATGGGCAAGCTCGGGGCCGCTCGATTGGCTTTCCTACAGCTAATCTTAATATCTCTGTGCTTAAACTTTTGCCTGGGCGAGGGGTATATGCGGGCATCTGTCGGTTACATGATGGGCGGAAACTGCCAGCAGTTATTAATCTTGGCTACCGCCCAACCGTAACCAGTGACCAGGAGCTAACTGCTGAAGTACACATCCTAGATTTTAATCAAGATCTTTATGGACAAATTCTGACGCTTGAGTTTTGGCGTTACCTTCGCGCAGAGGCTAAATTTGACAATCTTGATGCACTTAAAACTCAGATTGAATTAGACTGCCAAGCTGCACGTGGCTTTTTCCTCCACTTCCCTGGTTGCTCGGCAGAGCAAAAGCTTCCAGTTTAAATTTATGTGGGTGCAACAAGTTAAACTTACAAACTATCGCAATTACCGTCAGGTAACGGTAAGACTTGACCGGCGTAAGACAATTCTTATAGGACACAATGCCCAGGGCAAGAGCAATTTTTTAGAGGCAATTGAGCTTGCTTGCCTAGGCAAGTCTGTAAGGTCCAGTCATGATGAACAACTGGTCTTGTGGGGAGAAGATGCCCTAACAATTGAGGTAGCCTTTCAAAGGCTGGGTACACAGCAAACTATAGTCCTAATGTTTAGTCAGTCGCCAGGCTTGGGCAAGGCATTACACAAGCAAATTAAAATAAACGATGTATGCCAAGGCTCTACCCGGGCGCTACTGGGGCAGTTAGTTACAGTAAGTTTTAAAAGCCAAGATCTTAACCTTTTAAGGGCAGGACCAAGTGTAAGGCGGCTCTGGATTGACAGCATTATTCATCGACTAAAACCAGCTTACCAAGGACTGCTGGCTAATTATCAAAAAGTTGTCCTTCAGCGCAATCGGCTCTTAAAGGAAATGTTTTCTAGGCACAGAGTGTCTGTGTCCGATCAAGAGGAGCTTATGGTCTGGGACAAGCAATTGGCACGCTTTGGCTCACAGATAGTCAAACAACGTGTCCTAGGGCTTTTGGAGTTATTGCCAGTTGCTAAGGACAAGCAAAGCCATTTGTCAGCAGGTCAAGAAAACCTTGCGGTTAGTTATGCCCTTAAGGCACTGGTGAGCGAAGCTGATGATGCTTTAGCTGGCGAGGATCCTGACAGTCCTGGTTTAAGTGAGTGCATGCCGCTTGAAATGTTAAGTAAAATGAGTGACTTTGAAATTGCCAGTATCTTGCTGAAAGCCCTTAAGCAAAGACGGTCTGAGGAGATTGGACGTAAGCAGACCCTTGTTGGACCTCATCGGGACGACGTTATGTTTTGCCTTAATGATGCCAGTGCTCAGGACTTTGCTAGTCAAGGACAGCAACGATCACTGGTTTTAGCATTGAAGCTTGCAGAACTAGAGGCAATCTCTAAGACTCTTAACGATTCGCCGGTTTTGTTGCTAGATGACGTGCTGGCAGAATTGGATGTCCTGCGTCAAGGTCTTTTGATGTCTGCTATTACCCACGATATGCAAACAGTTATCACAACTACCCATCTTTCTAAATTTGAACCAGAATGGCTGAATGGGGCTTACCTCTTGGAGGTATCCCAAGGAGAGATTCAGCCAGCCCAAGGTATGCCTTGCCAGGAATATCAAGGTGTTGAGTGTAGGTAGCAGGCTTGCCGGTTGACCAAAGTACTGAGGATTATCCCTTTCCCTGCCAGGGTACATAAGGGGTACTCAAGCGGCAGTCTATCAGGGTAGTTATGTGGATAGGGGATAAAGGTGGTATCCGAGGATCTACAGCAGCGAGTTACAAGAAAGGTATGTCTGGCCTGTAATCGTGAGTTTACAGGTTTAGTTAGTGCATGCCCTCATGATGGGACCATGCTGGTGCCTCTTAACCAGGATCAGCTCATAGGTACCAAGCTTGCTGACCGTTACTTAATTTTGTCAGTTATAGGTCATGGCGGCATGGGTGTTGTCTATAAGGCAAAGCATGAGCTTATGGACAGGGTTGTTGCCATAAAGATGTTGCAGTCCCAACTTATTTCGGATTCCTTGTCTGTCAAACGCTTTCAGCAAGAAGCTCGAGCTGCCTCTAAGTTGAAGCATCCTAATGTTATTACACTGTTTGATTTTGGAGTTTCGCCAACAGGGCAGCCATATCTTGTTATGGACTATCTTAAGGGAATTAGCTTGTCTGAGGTAATTAAGCGCGATGGACACGTTGGGGTTGACCGTTGCTTGAAGATATTTATGCAGGCTTGCAGTGCTCTTGAACACGCACACGAGCAAGGAGTAATTCATAGAGATCTCAAGCCTGGCAACATAATGCTTGTAGAGGAGGGTGACGAAAAGGATTTTGTAAAAGTAGTGGACTTTGGTGTGGCTAAACTACTTTGGGGCTCTGACGAGGAAGGTCAACGACTAACACAGACTGGCGAGGTATGTGGTAGCCCGGTATACATGTCTCCAGAGCAGTGTCAAGGATTAAGGCTTGATGCTCGTTCTGACATATATTCAATGGGAGTAGTGCTGTACGAGACACTTACTGGTAAGTTGCCCTTGCTTGGCAAAACCATGGTTGATACCATGTCTAGGCACATAAGCGAGATGCCTCCCCCATTTAGCGAGGTAAGACCAGACTTATATATTCCTGAGAGGCTGGAGTCGGTAGTCTTTAAAAGTCTACAAAAGGACCCCTCTGATCGGCACCAGACCATGGAGGCTTTC